>CAJQNF010000033.1 GCA_905479625.1 uncultured Flavobacteriaceae bacterium
GTCATTATCGTAAACGCATTGGACGCTGAGGCGGCAAGGCCTTTTAACAAATCTTCAGTTAGCGTTTCTACTGATCTTTTGGATGCCAGAGGCAGAGAAAGAATACAGACTTATCGAGTAGATCCGGATGGAAATGTAAATTTCCCGGTGCTTGGCAAAATAAAAATTGCAGGCTTAAACAGAACTCAAGCCACGAATATGTTGCAAGAAAAATTAACGGACTATATCAAGGATCCTATAGTTGACATAGAAACCGTAAACTATAGAATTACGGTTTTGGGAGAAGTAGCCCGTCCAGGAACTTTTACGGCAACTAATGAAAGGATAACTTTGGTGGAGGCTATTTCATTAGCTGGCGATCTTACCATTTACGGAGAGAGAGAAAATGTATTGGTTATTCAGGATTACGACGGTAAAAAAACATATACCAGGGTTAATCTTAAATCTAACGATCTATTTAATTCTCCTGTCTATTATTTATCACAAAACGATGTGGTATATGTAGAGCCTAATAAAACAAGAGCCAAGAATTCGGCCATTGGAGCCCAAACAGGGGTAATAATATCCTCATTAGGTCTTTTAATTTCGATGACCGCACTTGTAGTTACTATATTGAACCAAAATTAAAAAGTAAAAAAAAGAGCTCCATCAGGAGCTCTTTTTTTCTTTATATATTATCTTAGTTGTGATGTCCGCAAATTGACGGAACATTTCCATGACCCCGCAGTATTTCTCATCAGATAATTGAACGGCTTTTTCAATTTTATCTTTTTTCAAGTCTTTTCCGTAAAATATATATTCGAGAGTTACTTTGTGATAGATTTTGGGATGTTCATCAGAGAGTTCACCTGAAACATTTATCTCAATGTCATCAACTTCCGCCCTCATCTTTTTTAATAAGGATACAATATCCATTCCTGTGCATCCTGCAAGTGAAGTGAGCATCAAGGCTTTTGGCCTTACTCCTTTTCCTTCGCCTCCGGATTCCGGGGCTGCATCAATTTTAAAATTTCCTCCCAGGGTATCCGCATTAAAAAGCATATTTCCCAGCCATTGTGTTTTTATTTCCTGTGCCATATTATCTAGTAAATTTAAATTGTATCAATTCATCTATTAAGTAATCATTCTAATGGGATGATCATCTGTAAGTAAAACACCTGTTCCCTTTAGTTCAGAATAATAAACCTTTCCTTTTTCTATAGTCACTCCTTTAGCAATATCCTTACGCAGCAGCAAAGCCCCGTCCATATCCACATAATCCAGAGAAGGCAGTAAATGAGCAATGGCCGATATGCCTATGGACGACTCGGTCATGCAACCTACCATAGTATGCATCTTTAAATTTTTTGCCCGTGCTAACATTCTTCTTGCCGGAGTCAGGCCTCCGCATTTTACCAACTTGACATTTACTCCATGAAATTTTTTATAACAAGCATCAATATCGGCTTCAACCTGACAACTCTCATCAGCAATAATGGGCAGCGCAGCATGTTTAAAAACATATCGAATACCATCTACATTATCAGCATCCACGGGTTGTTCCAGGAACTCAACACCTAATTTCTTCAATTCAGCTGAGTTGCGCAGGGTTTCCTCCACTTCCCAGGCTCCGTTGGCATCAATCCTGAAGATGGCATCAGTATGCTGTCGCAAGGCTCTTATAATGGCAAGGTCTTCTTTAGTTCCTAATTTGATCTTATAGATCGGCCAGGGAGTTTCCTGCATTTTAAGGATCATATTTTCAATACTGTCTATGCCAATGGTAAAATTTGAAAGAATATTATTTTCGATCTTGTAATTCCAAAATTCATACAGTTTTTTCCCTTTCTTTCGTGCGTAAAGGTCGTTATAAGCAATGTCAAGTGCACAAAGAGCAAACATATTGTTCTTTAATAAGGGAAACATTTTCTCCCAAAATATTTCCGGTGTTTCTTCTGAATCTTCCTGTATAAACTGTCTGATTTTACTTAGGTCCAGAATCATATCATCGACACTTTGATGGTAATAAGGATTTTCAGACGCCTCGCCATAACCCGAATGTTCACCATCTTTTAGCTCAACAATCAATACCTTTTTGTGATCAAATGATTGTCTTGAGATCCTGAAGGTATGTTGAAGTTGTAGCTTGTATGTACGAAGAATGAGTTGCATAAAGGGCTGGTAATTATTTTTGGGTATTTCCTTTTACGATAATTACAATTTCGCCTTTGGGCGGATGTTCAATATAATGCTCTTTGATTTCCTTTAGGGTACCCCTTCGGGTTTCTTCAAATAACTTTGTCAATTCCCTTGAAACCGAAACCATTCGATTTTCTCCAAAATATTCTTCAAAATGGCCAAGTGTTTTGACCAGTTTATGAGGAGATTCATAAAATATAAGGGTGCGGGTTTCTTCGGACAACATTTTTAATCGAGTTTGCCTTCCTTTTTTTACAGGTAAAAATCCTTCAAAAACGAATTTATCATTCGGAAATCCACTATTGACTAGTGCAGGCACAAAGGCCGTTGCACCAGGCAGGCACTCAACTTCAATACCATTTTCTATACAAGCTCTGGTCAGTAAAAAACCTGGATCTGAGATAGCAGGTGTTCCGGCATCAGAAATCAGGGCAAAGTTTTCACCTGCCTGTATCCGTTTAACGATGCGATCCACCATTTTATGCTCATTATGCATATGATGGGAAAGCATGGGGGTCTCAATTTGAAAATGCTTGAGTAATTTGCCTGAAGTTCTTGTGTCTTCAGCCAAAACAACATCTACTTCCTTTAACAATTTTATTGCCCTTAAGGTCATGTCTTCAAGATTTCCAATAGGAGTAGGGACCAGGTAAAGTTTTGAAATTTCGCTGCTTTCTAAATTCACATGAATAATTTTATACAAATATAAAGTTAATTAAAAGCAATGGACAATCCACTGTTCATTTCTCCGGATTAATTGAACAGAGCTATAAGTCTGAGGCCATCACATTAAAAATTGTTTTAAAAAGTGAACAACTCTTCACTATTTGATTAAATTTGCAGCTTCAATAAAATGAGGATTACTATGTACAGGAGTCATAATAACGGAGAGTTAAGATTAGAACATGAAGGGCAGGAAATTTGTCTTTCAGGCTGGGTTCAAAAGATAAGAGATAAAGGGTTTATGGTTTGGGTAGATCTGAGAGACAGGTATGGGATGACCCAACTGATCTTTGATGCAGAAAGAACAGATGCTAGCATGGTTGAAAAAGCGAGATCTTTAGGCCGTGAATTCGTCATTCAAGTAAAAGGAAAAGTCATAGAGCGCGAAGCTAAAAATGACCAAATGCCTACAGGAGATATTGAGATCCTGGTATCGGAATTAAATATCCTTAACGAGTCAAAGACACCTCCATTTACTATAGAGAATGAGACTGATGGTGGAGATGAACTGAGAATGAAGTACAGGTATCTCGATATTCGAAGGAAACCAGTTCGAGAGAACTTGATCTTTCGTTCCACAGTGACTATGGAAGTAAGAAATTACCTGGCAAAGGAAGGGTTTATAGACGTGGAAACGCCTTATTTGATCAAATCAACTCCTGAAGGAGCCAGAGACTTTGTAGTGCCTTCGAGGATGAATGAGGGTCAGTTTTATGCGCTTCCTCAATCTCCCCAAACCTTTAAACAATTGTTAATGGTTGGTGGGCTTGACAAATACTTTCAAATCGTTAAATGCTTTAGAGACGAGGATCTAAGAGCTGACAGACAACCTGAATTCACGCAGATAGATTGCGAAATGGCTTTTGTAGAGCAAGAAGATATACTCAATACTTTTGAGGGCCTTGTAAGGCATCTTTTAAAGCAAATCAAAGGAATTGAGGTAGAAGAGTTTCCAAGAATGACTTATGAAGAAGCCATAACAACCTATGGTAATGATAAACCGGACATCAGATTTGGTATGAAGTTTGGCGAATTGAATGAACTGGCCAAAGGAAAAGGCTTTGGTGTTTTTGATTCACAGGAGTTAGTGGTGGGAATTGCTGTTCCTGGATGTGCTGGTTATTCAAGAAAACAATTGGATAAGATCGTTGATTTTGTCAAAAAACCTCAGATAGGCGCCAATGGTCTAATTTGGGTGAAATACAACGAAGACGGAAGTTTTAAATCTTCTGTTGATAAATTTTTCGATCAGGAACAGTTGAAAGGCTGGGCCGATCAATTAGGAGCAGAAAAAGGTGATCTTTTGCTTGTAATGGCAGGTGATGCTGGTAAGACCAGATCTCAGTTAAGTACACTTAGAATGGAAATGGCCGAGGAATTAGGCTTGAGAAAACCAAATGAATTTGCCCCTTTATGGGTAGTTGATTTTCCTTTATTGGAATGGGATGAAGAAACCCAGCGATATCATGCCATGCACCATCCGTTTACTTCCCCAAAACCGGAGGATATGGACTTGTTGGATACTGAACCAGGGAAAGTTCGAGCGAATGCTTATGATATGGTACTCAACGGAAATGAAATTGGTGGAGGTTCAATTAGAATTTTCGATAAGGAAACACAATCCAGAATGTTTGATCTTTTAGGGTTTTCAAAAGAAGAGGCAAAGGATCAATTTGGATTTTTGATGAATGCTTTTGAATACGGAGCACCACCTCACGGAGGATTGGCTTTTGGACTTGACCGTTTGGTTGCTATTTTAGGAGGACAAGAAACAATTAGGGATTTTATAGCCTTTCCTAAGAATAATTCAGGAAGAGATGTAATGATTGATGCACCATCTAACATAGATGATAATCAGCTTAAAGAATTGAGTCTAAAGTTGGATTTAAATAAATAGAATACGAAATGAGTTTTTCGGATTTTTTTGTCCTAAGGTATTAATTGCTACATTTAAAAATTGTTATTTGATTCATCTAATAATTGTTTATGCCTAATATAAAAAAGCTGAGAAAAATATTTTTTAAATGGAGATATAAACATGTCACCACGCAACAATTTATTTATTCTCTCAGTATTTTAGTAGGTTTATTAGCAGGATTAGGGACGGTTATCATAAAGAATTTGACACATTTTATCCAATCAATACTTCAGGATAAAATGATTGTAGATTATCATCACTCTCTTTATTTTATTTTTCCTCTTATTGGTCTGTTTTTAGTTTTTTTAATACAGAAATATATAATCCCTAAAAAGATAGGTCACGCGATACCTTCAACACTTTTCTCCTTATCAAAAAGAAAAGGACTGATAGAAAGATATAAAATGTATGCTTCTTTAATCACAGCTCCCTTAACTGTTGGATTTGGAGGTTCGGTGGGATTGCAAGGACCTGCTATCAGCACCGGAGCGGCTATCGCATCAAATATTGCCCAATTTTTCCACACTAGTTCTAAGAACCGGACATTATTGATTGGTTGTGCAGCCGCAGGAGCGGTAGCTTCGATGTTTAAAGCGCCAATAACAGCCATCATTTTTGCCATTGAAATCTTTAGTTTGGATTTGGCATTTGCGTCTATGATTCCATTGTTATTAGCTTCTGTATCGGCGGTAATAACTTCTTATTTTTTTCTAGGATCAGAAACCTTATTCAGGTTTGAGATTCAGGATAAATTTTCGATAAATGACATTCTTTTTTAT
This sequence comes from uncultured Flavobacteriaceae bacterium, assembly GCA_905479625.1. Classification (GTDB taxonomy): domain Bacteria; phylum Bacteroidota; class Bacteroidia; order Flavobacteriales; family Flavobacteriaceae; genus Lutimonas. The sequence continues at coordinate 5,599 of CAJQNF010000033.1, forward strand.
GTAGTGTTGGGTATAGGTTCTGCAATTGCTTCTATTTATTTCTCAAAAATGTATTTCTGGATCACTGGATTGTTTGATAAAATAAATAGCCCCGTGAAAAAACTTTTGATAGGTGGTGTTATTATAGGAGTTTTATTATTTTTTATTCCACCACTATATGGTGAAGGTTTTGAATTGATTAATAATCTTCTTGCAGGTGATCACTTAAAAGCAATAGGGGATATACCTTTTATAAAAGTGGTTGAAGAGAATATTTGGTTGGTGATACTTCTTCTTTTTGGAATTACTGTTTTTAAGGCAGTTGCCATGACAGTTACTTTTTCTGCAGGAGGAGTTGGTGGTATTTTTATTCCAACTTTAGTAATGGGAAGTGCACTTGGAAATGTTTATGCCAAAATCGTAAATAACTTAGGTTGGGATATGAGTATATCTGAATCGAATTTCACATTGATTGGTATGACTGGCCTAATGGCTGGTGTTCTGCATGCGCCATTGACTGCAATATTTCTAATTGCTGAAATAACTGGCGGTTATGAACTATTTGTGCCTTTAATGATTGTTTCAGCGATATCTTTTGCAATGACACGCTATTATGTATCCAATTCAATATACACCATGGAATTGGCAAAAAAAGGAGAACTATTGACGCATGATAAAGACAATAATGTCTTAATGATGTTAGATATGAATAAAATTATTGAAACTAATTTTATTGTATTAACACCAGAAATGAAACTAGGCGAGATCTTAAAAAATGCCGTGACTAAGTCATCTCGGAACCATTTTCCAGTAGTAAATGAGGAACATGAGTTTGTCGGCGTAATACGTTTAGACGATATCAGGCATATGATGTTCGATGCAACGCTTTATGATAAAATTAAAGCCTCAGATTTGATGCATGCAGATGCGGCAATTATCAATATAGATGCGGATAATGCACAAATAATTATGAAAAAATTTAAAACTACAGGAGCCTGGAACCTCCCGGTGATAAAAAAAGGTAAATATTACGGATATATCTCCAAATCCAGATTACTTACTGCTTATAGAAGAAAATTGATACATGTAACCAATACTTAATTCTCTAAAAAACTGACTACGGTATCAGGAAAATCGGTAAACACCCCATCCAATTCTAATTCGTTAAAACCAAATTCTAATAGGTCTTCAAAATTTTCAAAATTTGGATGCTGATCCCGTCTAAAAGTATAGGCATGAACCTTTAAATTAAGCTTATGGGCACGTTCAATAAATTCTTTTTTCTCTTGTAAAGATTTCCCCACAGACTCCATGATCAGCTGTTCAATCGAAGGGCCAATCGCATCTGCAAAGCTGGCATACTTTTCAAGATCGTCAAGACTTTGCGGGAATTCCAGCAATTGAGTTAAAAAGAGATCACAACCTAATTCCTGTCTAATTCTTTGCAATTCTTTGGCATCGAAACACTGCAGTATACAAGCATCTGATTTTTTGCTGTAGCCTTTTTTGGTTAAGACCTGCAATACAATCTTAGAAATATCTTTGCCTTGTTTACGATGAAAACCAGGGTTTTTAATCTCAGGATAGATCCCGATATTTTTCCCAGTACTTTTATTCATTCCCTGAATCAGTTCAATTTCATCCTCTAGGGTATGTAATCTGAAACTCGTCTTCTTCAAGGGGTATCTGTTTGGAAAAACGGCATTTTTAGTGGAGAGGTCAATACGCTCATGAACCGAAAGTCTCATTAATTCGTCTAAATTAAAGTCGATCACATAAAATCGTCCGTCTTCTCTCGACCTTTCGGGATATACAAGGGCTACATCTGTAACTTCTTCCAAATAGATGTCATGAATAACAATTGGAATACCATCTTTGCTTAGCACGATATCCTGTTCAATATAATCGGCATTCATAGCGTGGGCCATGGCTTTAGATTCCATGGTATGTTCAGGAACATAGCCTGAAGCACCTCTGTGAGCGATAACGATCTTGTCAGACAAATTTGTAGTTGACATGTTGCAGGAGAATAACAGAATTAGTGATAATAAAGCCAGGTATTTAGATGAATTGCGCAAATTAAAAAATATATAAGATTAAAGATAAGACATTTTGTAATTTAGCAGCTAATTTATTCGCTTCTATGAAAACAGGATTGAGATTGCTACTTTTTTTAGTTTTGGGCCTCATCGTCTATGGCTATTATTTAAATTCATCTGCAACAGGATCCGGAGAAAAATTTATCGGGATCGGTGTTGTATTATTTGCATTTATATTAATGCCCTTGTTTATCTATCACCGATTTAGGAATAAGGATCTTAGGAATTATTCCCTAAAAGATTTTGCAAATCCACCTGATAAGGAAAAAGAAGACTAGTTCAAGTTTCGCTTCTCAATAAAAAAACGGTTGATGAGTTCACTACATTCTTTTTCCATCACTCCGCCTAAAAGCTTGGTTTTTGGGTGCAAAGTTGTTTGATAATGTTGAAAGCCTCTCTTAGGGTCAAAAGCCCCGAATATGATCTGATCAATTTGTGTCCAATAGCTCGCGCCAGCACACATTTGGCAGGGTTCCAAGGTGACATATAGCGTACATTTCTTTAAATATTTACCTCCAAGATAATCCGCAGCAGCAGTAAAGGCTTGCATTTCGGCATGAGCTGTTACATCATTTAAAGTCTCCGTAAGGTTATGGGCCCTTGCAATAATCTTGTCGCCAATAACGATCACTGCACCAACGGGAACCTCGTTTTTCTCATAGGCCATTTCAGCCTCCATCAAGGCCTTTTTCATAAAATATTCGTGCGTAAACGGACTTTCCATTTTTAAAAATTTGTTTTAATGGCCTCGAAGCCTTCATCAAATTCATTCAGAATTTGTTGCATCACCTGTGGGTCTTTATTCGTATAGAAAACTCTGTTGATCTCTCCAGTCTCAGGATTGAGCAAGTCTGACTCTGTTAGGATCACTTTAGTTTGTCTTGCTATGGCTTCTCCTGAATCAAGAATAGCTACTTGTTTGCCTACAATCTCTTTAATTTGATCCGTTAGAAAGGGATAATGGGTGCAACCTAAAACCAAATGATCTATATTTTTATCCAGCATAGGATTGATATGTTTATGCAGTAAAGCTGTCATTTCTGAGGAATGCATTTTACCCGACTCGATCAATGTTACAAGGCCTTCACCTACCTGTTCCACTACTCTTACCCCCTGAGCAAACCTTTGGGAGGTTTCAAAAAGCAACTCACTCTTTAAGGTGCCTTTAGTGGCAAGAATCCCCACTACTTTGGTTTTTGAATTCAAAGCTGCAGGTTTGATAGCGGGTTGTACCCTGATAAAAGGAATGTCATAATGTTCTCTGAGGTACTTTACGGCATTTGTAGAAGCTGTATTACAGGCAACGACAATCAATTTACAGCCTTTTGACAATAGGAATTCTGTGTTTTTGACACTGATAGCTATGATTTCCTCTTTGGATTTTTCACCATACGGGGCATTCTTACTGTCAGCCAGATAAATGATATTTTCATGTGGCAGCAGTTTATGAATCTCTTCATAAATGGTTAATCCTCCTACTCCTGAGTCAAAAATTCCAATGGGGCTATTACGCATATAATATAAGAAACTTATTATTTTGGCTCCACCAAAGATAATTGTAGTTTTGTATCCGTGATTAAAAAATATTTAGAAAATATCAACAATTCAAGCGATCTCAAGAAATTATCGATTGCTGAACTCAATCCTCTTGCTCAGGAGTTAAGAGACTTTATCATTGATGTAGTTTCAGTTAAAAAAGGGCATTTGGGAGCGAGCTTGGGAGTGGTAGAATTAACCATCGCTTTACATTTTGTTTTTGATACACCTTATGACCTATTGGTATGGGATGTAGGACATCAGGCATATCCTCATAAAATATTGACCGGTAGAAGGGAATCCTTTCACACAAACCGAGAATTTGGTGGGATTTCAGGCTTTCCTAAAATAGGTGAAAGCGATTATGATACCTTTGGAACGGGTCATTCATCCACATCCATTTCTGCTGCTTTAGGGATGTCTATTGCCTCTAAATTAAAGGGGGAAGAAAACAGACAGCATATTGCCGTAATTGGCGATGCCAGTATTGCGAGTGGAATGGCTTTTGAAGGATTAAATCATGCCGGGGTTACGAATTCTAATTTGTTGATCATTTTAAATGACAATGAAATGGGAATTGATCCCAATGTAGGGGCACTTAAGAATTACCTTACATCGGTTAAAAAAGGAATGGATGCCCATCAGAAGAATGTTTTTGAGGCACTCGATTTCTCCTATACCGGTCCGATTGACGGTCATGATCTTAAAGCGCTGGTTAATGAATTGAAGAGGCTTAAAACCATTCAAGGTCCAAAACTTCTTCATGTGATCACCACAAAAGGAAAAGGTTTAAGTAAGGCGGAAAAGGACCAGATCACTTACCATGCTCCAGGTCTTTTTGATAAACTCTCAGGAGAACTGATTGATCAGAATGAACTTGAATTACCGCCTAAATACCAGGATGTGTTTGGATCTACTTTGGTGGAACTTGCTGAAAAGAACAAGAAAATAGTGGGTATAACTCCTGCGATGCCTACAGGGTCTTCACTTAAATACATGATTGATAAATTTCCTGACAGGGCATTTGATGTTGGCATTGCAGAGCAACATGCGGTTACTTTTGCTGCGGGGTTGGCCACGCAAGGGATGTTGCCGTTTTGCGCTATTTATTCTACCTTTCTTCAAAGGGCCTATGATCAGATCATACACGATGTTGCTTTACAGAAATTGCCTGTGGTCTTTTGTATAGACCGCGCTGGATTGGTGGGAGAAGACGGACCAACGCATCATGGTGCATTTGACTTGGCATATCTCAACTGCATACCGAATATGGTTATTTTTTGCCCAATGGATGAAATGGAGTTAAGGAATATCATGTTTACAGCTCAATTGGGTTTAGATGGCCCATTAGCGATTAGATACCCTAGGGGAAGAGGGATTCATTTAGACTGGAAAAAACCATTTAAAAGGATAGAAATAGGTAAAGGAAGAATCATTAAAAAGGGGAAAGAACTGGCCATTTTATCTGTTGGACCCTTTGGAGAGACCATAGAAAATATCTGTACGAAGGAGAAATACGCGGATATCGCGCATTATGATATGCGGTTTGTAAAACCTTTAGACGAAAGTTTGTTGCATGAAATTTTTTCCAATTTCTCTAAGATCATTACCATTGAAGATGGCGTTGTAAGAGGAGGTTTCGGAATGGCTGTTTTAGCCTTTAAGAATGCTGGGAATTATGCGCATGTAAAAGTGGAATGTTTAGGGCTGCCAGACCGTTTCATTGCACATGGAAACATATCAAAGTTGTACGAGACAGTTGGCTTGGATCAAAGTAGTGTTGAAATTACTATTGACCAATTATTGGACCTTAATAATTGTTAAATTCGCCTTTCGATTTGAATAGATGATCAGAAGTATTAAAATATGTATTTTTCTTTTATTTGTCTCTGGTCTTAATGCCCAGGTCAAGGATTCTGTTCAGGTTAAAATTGCGATGGATTCCATCTCAGTTATTCAAAGTATTGACAGTTCTTTTTTGGCAACTAAAGATTATTCTGCAAACGAAGTAAGATTAGACAGTCTGAAATCAGATTCACTCAATAAGCCGAAAATGCTTTATATCGAAAGGGCCTTGTTAGATTCTTTACTGAGGCCTTATTATCATATAAGGATAGATTCTTCAAAAAGCAATGCCTATGGCAGGAATATTATTATTGTGCCAAAGTATAGAATGTTCATTGATAATTTCTCCGGAGATACTTCTTATATACCTATCCCTGATAAGATTGATTATTTTTCAAAAATCAAGACCTATGGCATAGATACCATCGGGTTTTCCAATGCTATTGAACTGGTTAGTATTAAAAGAACCAAAAGAGCCGCCGATCCTGTATGGTGGAACCATAAAAATGTGATCGGATTTGACTTGAATCAGGTCTCCTTTGTGAATTGGAACTCTGGGGGACAAAATTCAGTTTCAGGTCTGTTTAAAGTTGAATTCGCCAGAATCTATGAAAAATTGTACACACTATGGAATAATCAGGTGTCAGCCAGGTATGGCTTGAATAATCAACAGAACTTGGGTTTGATAAAAACGGATGATGAAATTAGACTAGCTTCTTCCTTTGGCTACAGAAAGGACACCCTTTCCAACTGGTATTTTTCAGCCCAATTCAATTTTAGAACTCAATTTACAGACGGATTTAAGGAGCCGGAAGACGAGGATCCTATATCGAGATTTTTTGCACCGGCCTATTTTCATTTAGGGATAGGAAGCCAGTATAATCTCAAAGAGAAGCTTTTCTCAATTTATTTATCCCCATTGACTCTAAAGTCAACCTATGTATTTGATAAAAAATTATCAGATGAAGGGGCTTTTGGTGTTCAGCCAGGTGAAAGGTCAAGGCATGAATTGGGTATTCTAATTAGAACGAAATGGGAAAAAGAGATCTTTAAAAATGTGGCTATGGAAAATGATCTTGAACTCTATACAGATTATATCAATGACTTTGGAAATATTGATATTGAATGGATCCTAAACTTCCAATTTAAAATCAACAAAGTATTTCAAGCAAGTTTTAGGAGTCATTTGATTTATGATGATGATATCAAGATCAAAGAGACCAATGATCAGGGCGAGATTGAAACTCTGGGAGCCAGAATACAATTAAAACAGCAGTTAGGTTTAGGAATTATTTATAATTTCTAAGAGAACTCAATCAGCCAAGATCGACACCTTTAATTTTTTTATGCAACAATATAGCATAGCTATCAGAGAAGTTTGCCACAAGATTACAGATGCTCAGGATTCTTTTATAAAGATCATCAGAGGTTTGCTTATACCTGTCGGGTAAGAGCATTAAAACAAGCTTGTCATAATTTGAGAGTTGGTGGGTATGTTTGTTATTGGCAGCAGTAATAAAAACTTCTAATAAATCTGCAATTACCTGATAGCCTGCAATTTCTTTCTCAATAACTTCCTTACTTTGGTAGATTTTATCTACGCTTAGCTTAATAATATCATTGATCTGTGCCTCATACTTACATTTGTCGAGTAAAGAATATTGAAAGTCTCCTTTTAGGATGGCCTCCTCATTTTCAATGAATATTCTTGACGCCTCCTGAATAAGATTTCCGATAGCCAGCGCCCTTAAATAACTAATACGGTCTTGTGTATTTTGGAGGGAATTGTATTTGTTTGTGTTAATAGTATCCCTGACAAGGTTAATAAGGTATTCCAAGGCGTAATCTTCAGAGATCAATCCTAGATTGATGCCATCTTCAAAATCAATGATGGTATAACAAATATCATCTGCCGCTTCTACAATAAAAGCCAGGGGATGTCTGGAAAAGGAAACGTCATTGCGATTTCCAGTCCTTTTCAAACCCAATTCTTCTGCCAGTTCTTTAAAGAATTCCAACTCTGATTGGAATATGCCGTATTTTTTATCGGCAATATGCTGGCTTGGCTTTTTTGGCAGTGATTCTTTGGGATATTTAATAAAAGCGCCTAAAGTTGCATAGGATAGTCTTAATCCACCCTTGATATTATTTACAGATTCGCACAGGATCTTAAGACCATTAGCATTCCCTTCAAAATCGATCAGGTCTTGCCATTGTTTTGGGTTGAGTTGTTTTTTAAATTGTTGACCCTTTCCCGATAAAAAATACTCTCCGATAGACTTCTCTCCACTATGTCCAAAAGGAGGGTTCCCTATGTCATGAGACAAGGCTGCTGCTGCTGCAATGGCACCAAAATCATTCGAACGATAACCCTTTTTTTCAAGTTCAGGATATTTTTCAATCACATATTTACCTACCATGCGACCTAAAGATCTCGCTACAACGGATACTTCCAGGCTATGGGTAAGTCTGGTATGAACAAAATCAGTTTTCGACAAAGGAACGACTTGAGTTTTGTCTTGTAAACTTCTAAATGAATCTGAGAAAATTATTCTGTCAAAATCCACTTCAAAGCCTAAACGAGCCTCATCCTGATCAATTCTTTTTCTTGTATCCTTATCGCCAAATCTTTTTAAAGAGAGTAATTTTTCCCAGTTCATGCCTTGTTTTTAAGCTTTGAAAGATACATTATTTTGAATATTTTATAAGTATTCATTCTTGAAAAAGATATAGATTTTAAAGGTTTCCAAGACTTGTGTTCGATCAATTTTAACAATATTCGAATTAAATCCTAATTATTCTGTTTTCTGTTTTATATTTATTGTCTAATTAGACCTTACTAAAAATGGAAAACATTTACTTTTTAATGATCATAGCATTGATCGTTTTGGCCGTTGCGGATCTTGTGGTTGGAGTGAGTAATGATGCCGTCAATTTTTTGAATTCCGCCTTGGGTTCCAAAGCAGTTTCTTTCAGAACTATTATGATAGTTGCGAGTCTTGGAATCGCTTTTGGAGCTATTTTTTCAAGTGGAATGATGGAAGTGGCCAGAAAAGGAATTTTTGTTCCCGGAGAATTTTATTTCAATGAGATCATGATCATTTTCCTTGCGGTCATGATTACCGATATCTTATTACTTGATTTTTTCAATACACTCGGTATGCCAACTTCAACAACAGTTTCGATTGTGTTTGAATTGTTAGGTGCCGCTGTGGCCATGGCCTTGATCAAGATCGGTGCTGATAATGGATCTTTTTCAGACGTTGTAAACTATATCAATACGGAAAAAGCCACCCAAATAATTTTAGGTATTTTATTATCGGTCGTCGTTGCTTTTTCAGTAGGAGCTATAGTACAATATATATCCAGAGTATTACTTTCCTTTGATTTTGAAAAAAAGGCAAAATGGGTTGGAGCGGTTTTTGGCGGTATTGCTTTAGCTGCTATCACCTATTTTATTTTTATTAAGGGCTTGAAAGGAACAGATTATTACGCAAATATTAAGCCAATGATAGAAGGAAAGACCTTTTTAATTATCTCTATAAGCTTTGTGGTTTGGTCTTTACTATCTTACTTTGCCGTCATTGTTTTAAAATGGAACATTTATAAGATCATCATTATCATTGGGACATTTGCCCTTGCCCTCGCTTTTGCGGGTAATGACCTTGTTAATTTTATCGGTGTCCCGATTGCTGCATGGCAATCGTATGAAGCATGGAGCATATCTGGAATTCCTGCAACCGAATTCAGCATGGATGTGCTTAGTAAAAAGGTACCAACACCTACCTTGTTTCTTGTTGCGGCAGGACTCATTATGGTATTGACATTATGGATGTCAAGTAAGGCTAAGAATGTAGTTAAAACCTCCATAGATCTTTCCAGTCAGGAAAGTACTAAAGAGCGATTTGAGCCCCATTGGTTGTCCAGAAACCTGGTGAAAATGACGATAATGATTTCTGAATATTCAAGCACGATCATTCCTGAATCGGTTTTGAACAAGATTGACAATCAATTTAAGAAACCAGTGATTAAATTATCAAAAGAAAAGAGTCATGAATTGCCTGCCTTTGATATGGTGAGAGCTGCAGTGAATCTTATGGTAGCAAGTGTTCTTATTTCTATTGCAACCTCAATGAAGCTACCTCTGTCAACAACATATGTGACTTTTATGGTCGCTATGGGGACTTCTTTAGCAGATAGAGCTTGGGGAAGTGAAAGTGCCGTATATCGAGTAGCAGGAGTTTTGAATGTAATCGGAGGTTGGTTTTTTACTGCCCTGGTAGCATTTGTGGCCTCAGGTACAGTTGCCTATTTAATTCATCTTGGAGGTGCCAGCATGATCGCTGTTTTATTGTTGCTGGCCGTTTTGTTATTATCAAGAAATTATATCAAACATATTAGAAAGTCCAGGGAGACTAAGACTGAAGATAGCTTGAACAAGGCTGAAAGCGGTTCTATTCATGGTGTAATTGAGGAAAGCGCTGATAATATATCAAAAGCTTTAAAGCGAGTTGGAAAGATCAATTCAACAACGATAAAAGGGTTGATCAATCAAGACGTTAACAAACTTAGTAAGGCAAGAGAAACGGTGGTCAAACTAGAGTCGGAAGTTGAAGACCTGCAGAATGACATTTTCTATTTTATCAAAGAACTCGACGATTCTTATCTTGGTGCCAGTAAGTTTTATATTGATGTTATTGGTAGTCTGCAAGATGTAGCTCAATCATCAAGCCTGATCGCTAAGGTAAGTCATAAGCATGTGAATAATCATCACAAGAAGCTAAAGAAAAAGCAAACAGAAGAGCTCTTGGAAATCAATGATAAATTACTGGACTTATTTGCCAGGATTAGTGAAGTGTTTGATTCACGGTCTTTTGACAAAATAGTTCCGGATATTCTTGATTCAAAGAAAACGTTGTTAGAAGAAGTGAAGGTTTCAATTCAAAAACAGGTTGAAAGAACAAGAGAAAGTGACTCTACAAGCCCCAAGAATACTACATTATATTTTATCATTCTTTTAGAAACAAAAGATTTGATTTTGGCTTGTATGAATATTCTGAATCTTTATTATGAGGAACATGATAAAAATAGTAGAAAGTAAGAGTACTTATTTAGTAATAGAAAGGTAACTAACTAAACAGGATCGAGTATGCTGTCTTTTTCATGGTACAGCAATTCACCAACTTCAATGAGTTTTTTGATCATGTCGTTTACATTATCATGATCATTTACCAAAGAAGAGGCCATATATGTTGTGATAAGATTCTTCCTGATGATATTGTTGATCCCTTTATTGCCCATTCTCGAGTTTTCCTTGGCCTTATTTCTCATTTCCATGAGTTTTTCATAGTGAACCTCTTTTTTATCTTCAATTCTGAATAAATAGATGGCTCTTAAAACCTTTACAACCATTCGTCTGAATTTATTGTATTCCTTTTTGATGTATTTGTTGTCAGAATAGGTGTACACGGAGATATTCCTGCGAAGTTCTTTAACATCTCTTATAATTTCAACCATTTTTCGATTGGCAATTTTTATCTCTGAGATTCTTTTATGCTGTTCCTTGCTCAATTCGAGTTCAGATTGAGCAATTGCAGCATATGCTAAAATTTTACCATAAATAGTTTTCACCTTATGAACATATAGATCTCTAATATCAATTTCTATCTCTGATTTAGATTTTTTTACCAGTACCTTTGACTTCATATTAGATAAGATGTCACTCCTGTGGATGTTTAAAGCATGTGTCACAATTTCAAAAATGGCATTCTCAAATAGATATTTTGTTTCGTTTTCTAGGGAAGAAATTGCGGTTTGTGAAAATTCTAATGCTGCTCTGTTAAGAAATTTTGGCTCATCGATATCTTTAACTCTATGGTCCTTAATCAAATAAAGTAATAATTTTTCAAGCTTTTTGATAAGCGGAATCATAATGAGCACCCCTAAGAGGTTAAATATCGTATGAAAAAGAGCGAGTTTTAAGGTATAATCATTTTGTGAGATCCCAATGATTTCAGATAAACGATCAACCAGATTAGCCAATGGAAAAATAAAGGAAAGTGCCAAGACACCTGTTGTGAGATTAAACACTAAGTGAGCCAGCGCAAGCCTTCTTCCTGCGATATTTGAACCTACGGATCCTATCAATGCAGTAATTGTAGTTCCGATATTAGTTCCTATAGCCAGGGCCAGTGCATTTTCATATTCGATCTGACCCGCAGCTAGAGCCGTAAGAATCAAAGCCAAAGATGCGCTACTAGATTGAAGAATTGTAGTGATAAAAATGCCGATTCCGGCGTAGATCACAACACCTAAGAATCCAGGCACCGCATAAACAGTAAGGTTGAAATATTCACTAAAAACATCAAAACCTTCTTTCATAAAATAAATTCCCAGGAAAAAGAATCCAAGTCCGGTTAAGATGTTTCCAATACCTTTGAGTGACTTGCTTTTTTGAAAAGAAAAAATGATCCCAAAGATCAGCATAGGCATAGCCAGTATCGAAATTTTAATCTTTAGGCCAAAAGCAGCAACGAGCCAGGCAGTAGCTGTTGTGCCTATATTTGCTCCGAAGATCAATCCAATACCGCCAGCTAAACTGATAAGGCCAGCGCTGATAAAAGAGATTGTGATCACAGATACCAGGGAACTTGATTGTATGAATGCCGTTACCAGTGCTCCTAAGGAAATACTTTTATAGAGTTTGTCAGTTGCTTTTCCTAAAATTGATTTTAACGGACCTTTAGTAAAAACTTTAAACCCTTCTTCAAGAGTAATCATGCCGAATAACAGAATGGATACACCTGCCGCGATTGTTTTAAAATTGGGATTAAAAAATAAAACAAGCCCCAGGACTATAAGAACAATCAAAAAAATCCATCGTTTGATCATAAAAGAGGTTTCTCAACATAAACATACTAATTACATGATGATTTTACAACATTGAAAATAGATTAATTAACCTGAGATTAACCAATTCATTATAATTCCTTAACAATTGATTAACCTAGAAATGGGTTTTATTGAATTTCTTTGTGAAAATTTATTTTATGAAATTTCTTTCTTTGGTTTTTGGCTTATTAATTTCGACTATTGGCTTTGCTCAGGGTACAAGCATACACGGGAGTGTTCTGGACGGAGACTATAATAAGGAACCATTGGCTTTTGCAAGTGTAAAGGTAAAGGGCTTGGATATCAATGTAGAAACGTTGTTAGATGGTACTTTTGAATTGAATCTTCTGGAGGGAAAATATATATTAGTTATTGATTTTATTGGATATGCACCAATTGAGATTGAAGAGGTTGTCGTGTCTACGAGTGATGTGATATTGAATCCGGTTGTTTTGAGTGCGTTAAAGCCAACGTATGATTTGGCATCTACTTCAAATGATCAATAATTTTGAAAACAGCTAATAGTTAAGAAACTATAAAGTGTCGCTTTGCAAATATTAAAAACAAAAAAGAGGAATCTATACAGACTCCTCTTTTTTATTTTATGATCAACAAGATCTTTTTAAGATCCGCACATCAAGCAGTCATCAGGATTCTCCTTTGATTTTATGATCATTTCCTTTAGTTCCTCTCCTGTCAAAGGTTTTTCTTCAACGGCTCCTGCAGGCAGTTCATCTGTCTTTTTAGAGACAGTAAACTGAATTGCATTCACTGCAGATTTCGTTCTTAAATAGTACATACCCGTTTTCAAGCCTGATTTCCAGCCATAAAAATGCATAGATGTTAGCTTGGCATAGTCAGGGTCTTTCATGAATAAGTTCAATGATTGTGATTGATCGATAAAATAACCTCTATGGCGAGCCATATCGATAATATCTTTCATACTCATTTCCCAAACAGTTTTATACAATTCTTTTAATTCTTGTGGAATTACTTCAATATGTTGTATGGATCCGTTGGCGCGCATGATATCTTCTTTCATATCGTTGTCCCATAAATCGAGATTCACAAGATCTTCCAAAAGGTGTTTATTTACTACAATAAATTCACCAGACAATACTCTTCTTGTATAGATGTTTGAGGTATAGGGTTCAAAAGCCTCGTTATTTCCTAATATTTGGGAAGTGGATGCTGTAGGCATAGGCGCAACCAATAACGAATTTCTTACCCCATTTTTCATGATACTTTCTCGTAGTTTTTTCCACTCCCATCTTCCACTGAGATCATCCTCGCTTATGTTCCACATATTGAATTGGAATTCACCCTGAGAGATCGGAGATCCTTTATATGTTGAATAAGGCTCTTTCTCTTTAGCAAGCTCCATAGAAGCGGTTAAAGAAGCAAAATAGATGGTCTCAAAGATCTCTTGGTTGAGTATTTTAGCCTCCTCACTTGTAAATGGTAATCTTAACAAGATAAATGCATCTGCCAGGCCTTGAATTCCTATTCCAACAGGTCTGTGTCTCATGTTTGAGTTTTCAGCCTCTGGAACAGGGTAGAAATTTTGATCAATTACTGTATCCAGATTTCTAGTGATCTTTTTGGTAACCTTAAACAGTTTTTTATGATCAAAGAATTTTTTACCGTCTGCACCCTCTGAGATAAACATAGGAATAGCGATAGAGGCAAGATTACATACGGCTACTTCATCGGGAGCTGTATATTCCATGATTTCGGTACATAAGTTAGATGAACGGATCGTACCTAGATTTTTATGGTTTGATTTTCTGTTAACTGCGTCCTTATAAAGCATATAAGGATTCCCGGTTTCAATCTGAGCCTCAAGAATCTTTTCCCATAATTCTCTGGCCTTGATTGTTTTTCTTCCTTTACCTACTTTTTCGTAGCTTGTATATAACTTTTCAAACTCATCTCCATAAGTGTCAAAAAGGTGAGGACATTCATTAGGACACATCAGGGTCCATTCTCCATTCTCTTCAACACGTTTCATGAATAAATCAGGAATCCACATGGCAAAGAATAAATCTCTAGCTCTCATTTCTTCCTTTCCATGATTCTTTTTCAAATCAAGGAACTGAAAAACGTCTGCATGCCAAGGTTCTAAATAAACAGCAAAAGATCCTTTTCGCTTTCCTCCACCCTGATCGACATACCTTGCCGTATCATTATAAACCCTTAACATGGGAACGATACCATTAGAAGTTCCATTAGTGCCTCTGATATAAGATCCAGTGGCTCTTACGTTATGTATAGAAAGCCCTATACCACCTGCTGATTGAGAAATTTTGGCTGTTTGTCTTAGGGTGTCATAGATCCCTTCAATGCTGTCGTCTTGCATTTGTAAAAGAAAACATGAAGACATTTGTGGTTTTGGAGTTCCGGCATTAAATAAGGTAGGGGTGGCATGAGTAAAATAGCGCTTACTCATTAATTCATAGGTTTCGATCGCAGCATCAAGATCCTCTTTATGGATACCCACAGAAACCCTCATCAACATGTGTTGAGGTCTTTCTACAATCTCTCCGTTGATCTTCAAAAGATAGGACCTTTCAAGAGTTTTAAAACCGAAGAAGTCATAACCGAAATCACGGTTATAAATGATCGTTGAATCAAGCTTATCTGCATTATCTTGAATGATCTTATAAACATCTTCAG
Source organism: uncultured Flavobacteriaceae bacterium (assembly GCA_905479625.1). GTDB lineage: Bacteria > Bacteroidota > Bacteroidia > Flavobacteriales > Flavobacteriaceae > Lutimonas. The sequence goes on from CAJQNF010000033.1 coordinate 20,625, forward strand.
CGATCATAGAAGCTTTTTTACCCGTTCTTGGGTTTACATAATCATGAAGATCAGTCATGGTCTCACTAAAAGACTTTTTAGTGCTTTTATGCAAGTTGGATACAGCTATTCTGGCTGCTACTTTAGCAAAATCCGGGTGTGTAGTGGTTAAAGTGGCAGCGATCTCGGCTGCAAGGTTATCTAATTCCGAAGTTGTTACTCCATCATATATTCCTTCTATCACTCTCATCGAAATCTTGATCGGATCAACCAAATCGTTTAATCCATAGCACAATTTTCTAACTCTTGCGGTAATTTTATCGAACATTACCGGTTCTCTTTTGCCGTCTCTTTTTACTACATACATTTATTTATTATGTTTATTAAGGTTAGTTATTCTCATGCCTTAGTCATGAGCCCGTATTACTCTTTAAAAATGATAATATCTGAAAACGATATTACAA
>CAJQNF010000034.1 GCA_905479625.1 uncultured Flavobacteriaceae bacterium
AATAAATAAGTGCCATAGCCACTTTTTAGCAAGGGTTCAGCTACTTCTCTAAGTTGATTGGCATCGATAAACCCCATTCTGTAGGATATCTCTTCAATACAACCAATTTTTAATCCCTGCCTTTCCTCGATAACCTGAACAAATTGTTGGGCCTGGATCAGAGAAGAAAAAGTACCTGTATCCAGCCAGGCGGTTCCACGACCCAAATGGACAACCCTTAACTTTCCTTGCTCTAAATAGGCCTTATTGATATCTGTGATTTCATACTCCCCTCTTGGTGACGGTTGAATATTTTTAGCGATTTCAACTACTGAATTATCGTAAAAATAAACACCAGGAACAGCATAATTTGATTTTGGCTTTTCCGGTTTTTCCTCAATAGATATGACATTGTTTTGATCATCAAATTCAACGACGCCATATCTTTCAGGATCTTTGACGTGATAGGCGAATACGACTCCCCCATCAGGATTGATGGCTTTTTTTAATCGCCTTTCCAGATCAGTACCGTAAAATATATTATCACCAAGTATCAAGGCGGCATCATCATCACCTATAAATTGTTCCCCAATAACAAAGGCCTGGGCCAGACCGTTTGGAACTTCCTGTACGGCATATTCAAACCTACAACCTAAATTTTTCCCATCTCCCAATAATCTTTCGAATAGGGGCAGGTCATTAGGGGTGGAAATAATCAGAATTTCCTTTATACCCGCTAGCATTAAAACCGAAAGTGGATAATAGATCATCGGTTTGTCATAAATGGGCATCAGTTGTTTACTCACTGCAAGTGTAAGCGGGTGTAATCTGGTGCCGCTACCTCCGGCAAGTATGATTCCTTTCATCTTGTATTAAGATTTTAGCCTTCTTCATCCTCCTTGGGAATAATGGAAATGGCTGGTTTTTTAAAAGTTTTTTTATTGGCTATTTTTGATTCCAGTGATAACAATAACGACGGAAGTAACAATAAATTGGATACCATGGCAAAAAGTAGGGTTACGGAGACCAATCCGCCCAGAGCTATGGTTCCGCCAAAACTCGAAACGGTAAAGACCAAGAATCCGAAAAACAAGACAATGGATGTATAGAACATACTAACTCCGGTTTCTCTCAAAGCTGCGTAAACAGACTTTCGAACGTTCCATTTATGTGCGATGAGTTCCTGCCTGTATTTGGCTAGAAAATGAATCGTATCATCCACCGAGATTCCAAAGGCAATACTGAACACCAGAACTGTCGAAGGCTTGATTGGTACACCCAGGTAACCCATCAAACCGGCTGTGATCAAGAGCGGCAGAATATTAGGAATCAAAGAGATGAGGATCATCTTATAGGACCTGAACATCCAGGCCATAAAAAGTGAAATCAAAAAGATGGCCAAAGACAATGATATGACTAGGTTTTTGACCAGGTAATTGGTGCCTTTCAGGAAAACGAGGGCCTTACCCGTAAGTGAAACTTCAAATCTATCACTGGGAAACACCTGATCGATCTTATCTTTTATGCGTTGCTCAATATTCTCCATTTTATCAGTTCCAATATCCTTCATAAAAGTGGTGATTCGGGCATATTGACCTGTTGAATCGACAAAATTCTTAAGTTGGTCTGAAGTGGTCTCTGAATTTTTGGTGTAGGCTAGTATAAAGTTTTTTTCCTGCTCTGTTGGAAGCTGGTAATATTTTGGATTGCCATTATAAAAGGCTTGCTTGGAATATTTCACCATGTTAAGTACAGAAATAGACTTGGACAATTCAGGGATCTCATTGATCTCTTCATCGAGTTTATTCATCCGTTTCATCGTGGCGAGATTCATCACTCCTTTTTTCTTTTTAGTGTCAATCAAAATCTCAAGGGGCATGATACCTCCGAATTCCTGCTCAAAGAAAACAATATCTTTATAAAATTGTTTTCCTTTTGGCATATCTTCAATCAGGCTCCCGGAAACTCGTATCATATACACACCGATAATACTTACTACGATGATACAAACAGTTGATATATATATCCCAATTCTATGATGTCTTACGGTATTTTCCATCCAGTCAACAATAGCATCTATCCATTTTCTTTCAAGGTGCTGAAGGTGCTTATCCTTGGGCTTTTGCATAAAGCTGTAAATGATTGGGATGATCAATAAGGATAAGATGAAAATTGCCAGGATATTAATAGAAGCAATAACACCAAATTCGTTAAGTAGCTGACTGTTGGTAAATATAAATGTGGCAAACCCTGAAGCCGTTGTGATATTGGTCATCAAAGTAGCATTACCAATCTTTGAGATGACTCTTTGAAGAGATTTGGCTTGGTTACCATGTTTTTTAACTTCCTGCTGGTATTTATTGATCAGGAAAATAGCATTCGGAACCCCTATCACAATAATTAAGGGAGGGATCAGGGCCATTAAAACTGATATTTCATATTCGAACCAGCCGATAAACCCAAGCGCCCAAACCACTCCGATACTTACCACGGTCATGGTAATAACTGTGGCCCTGTAGGACCTGAAGAACAACCAGAAAATAAGTGAGGTAATAAATAAGGCAAGACCTACAAATAGCCCAATCTCATCAATGATGTTTTGTGCATTCATGGTCCGGATAAAAGGCATACCTGATACCCTGACATCCAGGCCGGTTTCTTTTTCAAATGCTTCTATGGATGGATTTAATACCTCAAAAACAAAGCGCTCTCTCTTTTTGGTATTTACAATTGCCTTATCCAGATATATGGCCGTTTGGACAGTTCCCGTTTCTTTGTTAAAGAGGATGTTGTCATAAAATGGAAGGTTTTCAAACAATTCATGACGAATATCCAGGACTTCTTTATCGGTCGAGGGTTTTCTTTCATAAATTGGTTCAGAAAAGAATTTTTGGTTTTTTTTATCCTTCTTTAATTTTTGAATATCTCCTACAGATATAGAAAAATCAACTTCGGGAAAGGAATCGAGTTTATGAGAAAAATCATTCCATTTATTAAAATTATCTACCTTGAACAAGCTCGAATCTTGAACTGCTATGATGATCATATTTCCTTCTTCGCCAAAGATTTCAAGAAAATGATCATATTTTATGTTCTCTTCATGGTCTCTGGGTAAGAGGTTGGCTTCCGTATGAGAAAATTTAATGTTGCTTATTTTGGATCCTAAAAAGACAGTAATAAGAGCTAAAACGATAAGGATAAAAATCCTTTGTTTTAGAATAAACCGCGAAACTACCTGCCAAAAATTCATAAATCACATTATTTTCTACTATAGGCTACAAGAGCATTCAATATTATCATGAATATTTTGAAGTAGTGAATAATTCAAAAAGCAGATAACAGATGTTCCGCATCAAATTGTCATAATTTCTTTCTCTTTGATGACGTAAAGCGCATCTACTTTTAGGATGTATTTATCTGTCAAGTCCTGAATATCAGCTTCACCATTTGCAAGAAGGTCTTCTGAGATATCCAATTTTTTTAATTCATGATTCGCTTCTTTACGATCATTTCTTATACTTACTTTGGCTTTTTCACCCTCAGATTTGGCATGCTTTGCCAGCTCTCTTCTTCTTTCTTCAGTCAGAATAGGAACATTGATAATAATACTTTCCCCATTATTCATCGGATTAAATCCGAGATTAGCATTTAAAATACCTTTTTCGATCTCAGGAATAAGCTGTTTTTCCCAAGGTTGAACAGTGATCGTATGGGCATCTATAGTGTTTACATTTGCTACTTGACTCAAAGGAGTTAACGCGCCATAATACTCAACTTTTACACTGCTGAGCATAGAAGGTGTCGCTTTTCCAGCCCTGATATTTACAAATTCTGTTTCTAAATGATGAATGGCAGTATTCATCTGTTCTTTGGTTGAATCTATTATAAATTGAACTTCTTCATTCATGATGATAAAGATTTATGATTTAACTAAGGTGCCAACGCTTTCACCTGATATCACTTTCATCAGGTTACCTTTTTTGTTCATGTCAAACACAATGATCGGAAGATCATTTTCCTCACTCAATGTAAAAGCAGTCATATCCATTACCTTGAGATCTTTGCTCATGACTTCTTTAAAGGTAATATTTTCAAATTTAACAGCAGAGGCATCTTTTTCAGGATCAGAAGTGTAGATACCATCTACACGGGTGCCTTTAATGATGACGTCTGCATTGATCTCAATAGCTCTAAGAACTGCTGCAGTGTCAGTTGTAAAATAAGGATTACCAGTACCACCTCCAAAGATAACTACACGACCCTTTTCCAGATGTCTTACCGCTCTTCGTTTGATAAACGGCTCTGCTATTTGTTTCATTTCAATAGAAGTGAGCAATCTGGTTTGTACTTCAGTCTCTTCCAAAGCACTTTGTAAAGCAAGACCGTTAATGATGGTCGCCAGCATGCCCATATAATCTCCCTGAACTCTATCCATACCATTACTTGCTCCAGCCAGACCTCTGAAGATGTTCCCTCCGCCGATAACGATGGCTACTTCAATGCCTTTATCGATGATATTTTTAATTTCTTCGGCGTAGTCGGAAAGCCTGTTCGGGTCTATACCGTAATTTCTATCACCCATTAAGGCTTCACCACTTAACTTTAAAAGAATTCTTTTATATTCCATAGATCACATTCAGAGATGTGCAAATATAATAAATTATACCCATGATAAATTAATGATAATAAGATAAAATAAGAAGTGTAAAGTGATGTTAAAACAAAAAAAACCCAGGAAATATCCTGGGTTTTTAAAAATTTATGTGATTAGAGACTAGCCAAGAGCTACTCTTTTGAAATCAACTACTTCAACGTCTCCCAAAGATTTTACATAATTAGCAACGCTAATTTTGCTGTCTTTGATGAAGTCTTGGTTAACAAGCGTGTTGTCTTTAAAGAATCTTTTGATCTTACCTTGAGCAATTTTATCAAGCATAGCTTCTGGTTTGCCTTCTTGACGCAATTGATCCTTGGCGATTTCTATTTCTTTGTCAATTACAGTTTGGTCAACTCCGTGTTCGTTCAAAGCGATTGGATTCATAGCCGCTGCTTGCATAGCAACGTCTTTGGCTACTTCATCAGCACCTTCAACCTTAGCAGACAAACCAACTATAGTGGCTATTTTACCAGAGTGGATATAAGAACCAACATAAGGAGCAGAGATCTTTTCAAAAGCAGAAAGCTCAATCTTTTCACCAATTACACCAGTTTGCTCGATCAATTTTTCCTGTACAGTGATTCCGCCGAAGTCAGCATTCATCAATTCTTCTTTAGTTGCACTTTGAAGCGCTTTTTCAGCCAATTCTTTCGCAAGATTAACGAATGATTCGTTTTTTCCAACGAAATCAGTTTCACAACCCAATACGATTACGGCACCTTCTGTGTGGTCTTCATTCACTATAGCAATTGCAGCACCTTCAGAAGAATCTCTGTCGGCTCTTTTTGCAGCAACTTTTTGACCTTTTTTACGCAAAATTTCAATAGCTAAATCAAAATTCCCTTCGGCTTCAACTAGGGCTTTTTTACAGTCCATCATTCCCGCACCAGTTGTTTTTCTCAAGTTATTTACTTCAGCAGCAGTTATTTTAGTCATTTTATTTATGTTTAATCGTTATTATATCAATAACAAGTTCTACAATTATTTTTCTTCCTTCTTAGTTTCTGCAGTCTTAACAGCAACGTCTTCTTTCGCAACTGCTTCGGCAGCAGGAACTTCTTTCGCCACAGCTTCTTTTGCAGGAGCTGCTTTTACAGGAGCTGCTTTTGCAGGAGCTGTTTTAACAGGAGCTTTTGCTGCTGCAGGAGCTGCTTCCTTTTCTTTACTTTTCTTTCTGTCAGCTAAACCTTCAGATATCCCGTCAATAAGATAAGAAAGAACCTTATCGATAGATTTGGATGCATCATCATTTGATGGAATTACATAATCAATTGGTCTTGGATCAGAATTTGTATCTACCATCGCAAAAATTGGAATGTTTAATTTTTGTGCCTCAGCTACTGCGATATGCTCTCTTTTAATATCAACTATTAAAATAGCACCTGGTAAACGTGTCATGTCAACTATAGAACCTAAATTCTTCTCTAGTTTAGCTCTTTGACGATTGATCTGTAATTTTTCTCTTTTTGATAAAGCTTCAAAAGATCCGTCTTTTTTCATTCTATCGATATAGGCCATTTTTTTAACAGCTTTTCTGATAGTAACGAAGTTTGTCAACATACCACCTGGCCAACGCTCAGTGATAAAGGGCATGTTTACAGATTTTGCCTTTTCGGCAACGATATCTTTTGCTTGTTTTTTGGTAGCTACAAATAATATTTTTCTACCTGATGCTGCTATTTTATTCAAAGCTGAACCGGCTTCGTCCATTTTTGCAGCAGTTTTGTATAAATCAATAATGTGAATTCCTTTACGCTCAGTATATACATAAGGAGCCATGTTTGGATTCCATTTTCTTGTAAGGTGTCCGAAGTGCACACCTGACTCAATTAAGTCTTTTATTTCGATGTTTGCCATTTTGTTTTAGTTTACGTTCCGTTTGTAATAGCAATAATTAAGTAGTCATGAATAATTTATGAATCTCAACTATTTGGATGCTAGACTTGTACGACAACAGTTTTTTCAATTTTACTTTTTTCTTCCTATTCAATAACAATTGAATAAGGCTCCAATTAACGTTTAGAGAACTGGAATTTCTTACGAGCTTTCTTCTGACCGAATTTCTTTCTTTCAACCATTCTTGGATCTCTAGTAAGTAATCCTTCTGGTTTCAACACAGTTTTGTGCTCTTCATCGATACTTACCAATGCTCTTGTAATCGCTAATCTGATTGCTTCTGCTTGTCCTGTAATACCTCCGCCAAATACTTTAGCTTTGATATCAAAACTTTCAGTATTGTCAGTAAGACTCAAAGGCTGTAATACCTTGTATTTCAGCATTTCAGTTGTAAAATAACTATCATAAGATTTGTTATTTACAGTAATTTCACCTTTACCTTCAGAAAGATATACTCTAGCAACAGCAGTTTTTCTTCTACCAATTTTGTGAATCGTCTCCATATTACTTGATATCATTTAGGTTAATAGTTCTTGGCGATTGAGCTTCTTGTAAGTGTTCCCCTCCGTCATAAACATGAAGGTTTCTAAACAATGCACTCCCAAGTTTGTTCTTAGGTAACATACCTTTTACAGCTTTTTCTACAACTCTACTTGGGCTTTTTCCAAATAATTCATTTGCAGATAGCGTTCTTTGTCCACCCGGATAGCCAGTATGACGAACGTAAGTTTTGTCATTCCATTTATTTCCGGTTAACTTGATCTTCTCAGCGTTGAGGATAACTACATTGTCACCGCAGTCAACGTGAGGTGTAAAGTTAGGCTTGTGTTTCCCCCTGATAAGTTTTGCAACTTTCGAGGCCAAACGTCCTAACACTTCTCCTTCAGCATCTACCACTAGCCATTCCTTGTTCACGGTCGCTTTGTTGGCTGATACTGTTCTGTAACTTAATGTGTTCACACGTATTTATTAAAATTAAACATTCCTTCTCTTCAGTTCAAAGAGTTTGCAAAAGTACAACTAATAATTCATTTGACAAATAGGACTTGACTATATTTTTTCTGTCATGGGCCTAAGTCAAATAATTTAGAATTAGGACAATAGGAAGATTTCTTTTGATGAACATCTCACCCCCTCGGAGGTGAGGGGGTGAGAACTGAGGTGATGAGAGGTAAGGCCCTCGCAAGTGAGACCTTCACCTCCGAAGCCCTCGGAAAATTACAGTTAGAAATTAATGAGCTTCAAGCCAGTTACTGCCTTCTCCAAGATCAACTGTCAAGGGAATGGACATTTTATAGGCGGTCTCCATAGTGTCTTTAATAATGGGTTTTAAAATTTGCATTTCATCACGGTGTATATCAAATACCAATTCATCATGAACTTGAAGCAACATTTTTGATTTGTAACCACCGGATTTTAAAAGTTCGTGAATTTTGATCATGGCGATTTTAATAATATCGGCAGCGCTTCCTTGCACAGGAGCGTTTACAGCATTGCGCTCATCAGCTGCACGCACAATGGCGTTTCTGGAATTGATGTTTTTTAAATAGCGTCTTCTGCCCAGAATGGTTTCCACAAATCCATGATCTCTTGCGAAATCAACTTGTTTTGCTATATAGGATTTTAGCGTGGGGTAGGTTTCATAATAGGTTTCGATCAATTCTTTGGATTCAGATCTGCTCAAATCAGTTTGCTGACTTAAGCCAAAGGCTGAGACACCGTAAATGATGCCAAAATTCACTGTTTTTGCATAACTCCTTTGTTCTCTGGTCACTTCTGACAGGTCAACTTTAAAAACTTTTGCAGCTGTAGACTTATGGATGTCTTCTCCTCTTAAAAAGGATTCCTTCATTTCTTCATCTCCGCTCATTTCGGCAATTAGCCTTAATTCAATCTGAGAGTAATCTGCCGCTAATAATGTATAGTCATCATCTCTGGGAACAAAAGCCTTTCTAACCTGTTGGCCTCTTTCGGTTCTTATCGGAATATTTTGCAGATTAGGATTGTTGGAACTGAGCCTGCCGGTAGCAGCCACTGTCTGGCTATAAGTGGTGTGAATTCTTCCGCTTATGCCATTGACCTCGTTTGGTAAGGCATCAATATAGGTATTCTTCAATTTAACAAGTCCTCTCCATTCCATAATGTTCTTTACGATCTCATGTTTTGAGGCAAGTTTAGACAATACTTCTTCTCCGGTTGCATATTGACCCGTTTTTGTTTTTTTGGGTTTTTCTACAAGCTTTAGATTCTCAAATAACACAACACCTAATTGTTTGGGAGAAGCGAGGTTAAAATCCGTATCCGCTTCTTTGTAAATGAGATTTTCCAAATGCTCAATATCCTGAGTGAGGACGCCAGACAGTGATTTAAGAAAATCTTCATCCAAATTGATACCTTCCATTTCCATGGAAGCCAGCACTTCCACTAACGGAATCTCAATATCCTTAAATAAGCTGCTCAACTTATCCTTTTCAAGTTCTTTCTCAAATATTTTTTTCAATTGCCAGGTAATATCTGCATCTTCTACGGCATACTGAGTCAACACATCCAGGTCAACATCTCTCATAGAGCCTTGATTTTTACCTTTTTTACCAATCAGGTTTACAATAGGGATAGGGGTATAGCGCAAATAGGTTTCAGAGAGTACTTCCATATTATGTCTCATATCCGGATTGATCAGGTAGTGAGCGATCATGGTATCAAACAAAGGTCCATTTACATCCATCGAATAGTTTTTCAAAACCTTGATATCATATTTTAGATTTTGACCTATTTTTTCTATTTTTTCATTTGAAAAGAAGGGTCTAAACCTTTCCAGCACTTTTTGAGCATCTTCATCACTTTCAGGAATAGGAACGTAATAGCCCTTCCCTTTTTCAAAGGAGAAAGCAATCCCTACTAATTTTGCTTCAAGGGTATTTAAACTTGTCGTTTCCGTATCAAAACAGACAGAGGATTGTTGAAGCAGTTTTTTTAGAAGTAATGTTTGCGCGAATTCGGTATCTACAGATTGATAAAAATGATCTGTATTTTCGGCGTTTTGAAAGCCACCTGACAGTTCTGTTTGTCCGGAAGTTTCAGTTCCCACAGAAAACATGTCTAATTGCTGACTTGTTCCACCGTCTTCAGCAGGCGGTTTTGATGATGTGTTAACCTGCTCGGCACCTTTAGGCTCAACTTTAAAAATCCTGTGTATGTTTTCGAGTGACCTTCTGAATTCAAGGTCTTGAAAAATAGCGGTTACTTTTTCAATATCAGGGGTGTTCAATTCAAAATCTTCCTCATGAAATTCAACAGGGCAATCAAGAATGATGGTGGCCAATTCTTTTGAAAGAATACCTAATTCTTTATTCGCTTCAATCTTCTCTTTCATTTTGCCTTTGAGGTCACCGGTGTTTTCCAGTAAAGTCTCCATGCTCCCATATTCCTTGAGAAATTTTTTAGCCGTCTTTTCACCTACGCCTGGTAAACCTGGGATATTATCGGCTGAATCACCCATCATACCCAAAAAATCAATCACTTGTTTAGGATCTTCAACTTCAAATTTTTCCTTTACTTTATCTACATCCCAAATTTCAATGCCATTGCCCATTCGGGCTGGTTTGTACATCACAACATTTTCGGTAACCAACTGAGCAAAGTCCTTATCAGGAGTCACCATAAAAGTTTTATATCCCGCCTTCTCTGCCTGAACTGACAAAGTACCGATGAGGTCATCGGCTTCATAACCTTCCAGCTCAACTATGGGAATATGCATGGCCCTTAGTATTTCATGGATATAGGGCACCGCAATTTTGATTGCTTCAGGTGTTTCCAGCCGATTGGCTTTGTATGCAGGAAAGGCCTCGGTTCTTACCTGGGAGCCTCCTTTATCAAAGGCTACCGCCAGATGATCGGGCTTTTCACGTCTAATGACATCCAATAATGAATTGGTGAAACCCATGATGGCAGAAGTGTCCATGCCTTTAGAATTGATCCTTGGATTTTTAATAAAAGCATAATAGCCACGAAATATCAAGGCAAAAGCATCCAGTAAAAAAAGTTTTTTTTGTTCAGCCATTCAGAATTAATTTGATGATGGTAAAAGTACAAATTTGTATTTCGGGGATGAAAAAATAACATAATAATTGCTAAATAGTTAATTTTTCGGACATTATAAATGTTGTTGAGATAAAATACTATATTTGTAAGTATAGAATTAAAAACTTAAGTATGACTAAGTTTGGAGAATTAATAGGGTCAAAAACCCCCACCCTGATTGATTTTTACGCAGACTGGGAAGGCGAGAAAACAAATTTGCACTCGATATTGCGCGATGTTGCCGCTGCCCTTGGGGATAAAGCAAAAGTTGTAAAGATCGATGTCTCTAAAAATGAGACACTGGCAGCTGCTTTAAGGATTAAAGGAAACCCAACATTTATTATCTACAAAAATGGAGAAATGAAATGGCGGCAAACTGGTCAGCAGGATGCCAACACTTTGATTAGCCTTGTGCAGCAGTACGTATGATTCTGTTTATTTAAGATTGTCGATTTAAGATTTTTGATATTCGATTTCTAAAAATATCAAAAGAGAATCATCCGAATATCGATCTAAGTTTTTTAAAGGGGATGTAGGATAGAAAATTGGTATTTACTTCTGTTTAGATATGAAATCTTAGATCAAAAATCTCCAATCTTAAATCAAAAATTATCGACCTTCTATTTCAAAGAGCTTCAAATTTATAACCTTCACGGCCAAAATGCTCCAATACCTTGGGGAGCACAAAATCAAGATTCTTAAAAGATTTATCACTGTCATGGAAAA
>CAJQNF010000035.1 GCA_905479625.1 uncultured Flavobacteriaceae bacterium
GCATAACTCAACTTTAAATTTGCCGCTTTTATTGGGTCAATATCACCTATTAAATCCGATATGGTCACATCTGGAGTAGCCAGTTTTTCATAAAATCTTTGGTCTCTGTGTATCCATTTGATTGGAGTCTGATCACCTAATTCTGCAACTTGCTTCTTTCCAAAATTACTGATTGGCACCAATGGATCATCATTGATCTCTGAACCTGTGATGGCCGGAATATACTCGTCAAGTAGTTGAACCATCAGCCTAGCCAGCCTTGTTTTGGCCTGACCTCTTAAGCCTAAAAGATTAATATTATGCTCAGAGAGTATGGCTCTTTCCAATTGTGGAATGACCGTTTCATCATAACCATGTATACCTGTAAAAGAAGCTTTTCCACTTTTGATATTCTCAATAAGGTTCTCTCTTAATTCTGATTTTATACTTCTGCTGCGATATCCTTGTTTTTTAAGTTCACCGAGTGTCTTTATACTTATATCCATTATCGAATTCTTTTTTTTCTGTTATTTTCATAATCGTGGAAAATCATTTCTCCTAGACCGTCAAGTCCTGTATAAAATGCCTTCCCTCTGTTTGATAAGGTAAATTGATCTACAAACCGCTGTAAATATGGATCCTGAGCAATCATAAAGGTAGTAATAGGAATATGCAGCTTCCTTGCCTGCGCTGCCATTTGATAACATTTATCAACGATAAATTCATCAAGTCCATTGCTGTTTTTATAGTAACTTCCGTCAGGCATTCTCAAACAGCTAGGTTTACCGTCAGTGATCATAAAGATCTGCTTATTGGTATTTCTTTTTCTTCTTAACAGATCCAGGGCTAATTGTAGACCCGCCACCGTATTGGTATGATATGGACCGACCTGTAAATATGGTAAATCTTTTAGCTGAATAGGCCAGGCGTCATTACCAAAAACAAGTATATCCAGCGTGTCTTTGGCATATCTTGTGGTAATTAATTCGGCTAGTGCCATAGCCACTTTCTTAGCAGGTGTAATTCTGTCTTCCCCATATAAGATCATACTATGACTTATATCGATCATTAAGACAGTACTCATCTGGGCCTTGTGATGGGTATCTTCAACAATAAGATCATTTTCAGTTAGTTGAAAATTACCAAAACCATGATTGACCTGGGCATTTTTTAAACTTTCTGTAACATTGATATTTTCCAAACCGTCTCCAAAGCGAAATTCTCTAAGATCACCGGTATGCTCATCACCCAGACCGCTGCTTTTGGTTTTGTGCGTTCCTGCACCCTTTTTTCTGATCTGTCCAAAAATCTGGTTTAGCGCATTTTTTCTGATGGCTCTTTCTGTCTTTGCAGTGATTTTTTTATCATAAGTTCCATCAGGCTTAATTTCTTCTTTGATATAGCCCTTCTCCTTTAGCTCTTCTACAAAATCATCAAGTGTGTAATCTTCTGAGGTGAGTTTATATTCCTGATCAAGCTGTTCCAGCCAATCAAGCGCCTCATCAAAATCACCTGAGGTATGCGTAATCAATTCTTTGAAAATATCAAACAGTGTATCAAAAGGGCTTTTGACTACCTTTTCAAAAAGCTCAAATTGAAAGCCTGTTCTTTTTTTATTACTTTTCATTTGTTTATTTTTCAATACTTCTATTGACGAATTTTGTTATTAAACCATAAAAATCCTTTTAAGATTGACAAAAATCACTTACTGTGATCATTTATATATAGCTGCTTGATTGATTTTGGGTAAAAACAAACGACTGAAAACCAGTTAAATAAAACTAATTCATCTTTTGCTTTGCTTTCTTGATAGTCTTACAAAGATACGAATTTATCTTATAAATTTTATTTACTTGCCTTTAATGGAGTATTGATCCAATAGGTCTCTTGGAGTTTAATTGAATTTTGTTTAGAGTCTTTAAGAGGAAATTCTTTGGCAACAAAATTAAAGGCAGTATCTATGCTTGACTCAGGAAAAACCTTTTGTACAAAGATTTCTCTGAATTGATCGGCACGTAATGATTTTTGTTCATTTAGAACCCTTCCCCTGGTATCTTTCAATTTATTGATCTCGTACTGAATTCCTTCACTAATAATGGCTTTATTCAATGCTACTGACGATTTAATGCTAAGCTTTATCACATCGGGCCTTACCAAGGTTACATCTACAATTTGTAAAAGTTTATTATTATTTAAAAATTTAAATTGTTTCTGCCATGATCTCATTGAATAAGGATCTACTGCCTCATTAAAAAAAACTTGAAAACTTGAACTGACATCATCATAGACAACCTCAATAACCTTAAAGTAATCCCCGCCGTTTACTTCAAAATAATTATTGAACGTGATATAGTTGAGAAAGTACTTGTCCCCAATGGGCTTATATGAAATATTCACTCTATAGAGCAGATTATGATGACTATCAAACATCCCATAATCAAAATTATAAATTCCAAAATCTTCTTTTGAAATAAAAATACTGCCTTTGGCATAATAGTCAGAGTTTACTCTACTATAACTGGATGAGAAATCAATTTTATAAATAGGTATTTCATCTAAATATAAAATACTGTCAAGCTGATAAATATGATTACCTAAAAAATCCCTGTTAAATATGTCAACAAAGGACAATGACATTCTATTATAGTTTCTCAAGGCATTTGTCAAGTTTAAGAGATTCAATTCATTTCCGCCTAGAGGTGAAATGATTACGCCATCTAGGTATTTGTGTTTTCTATTATCATAGGGAATTGTAAGTAAAGTGTCTACGGGGAAGTTCTTATTACTTTGAAATTCGTAGAGAACGGTTTGATTCAATTCATCTGTAAGACGATTCGTACCAAAGCCAGCATCAAAAACATGAATAACACCTTCATTCAAGTTGATATATGTATGCTCATTTTTAATATCCATATCGGCTAAATAGCTACTGTCAGCTACCTGCTGATAGTCTCTGTAATAACCTATATAAGAAAATGGGAGAATTGGGTAATTATCTGGAATTCGCTTAATCGCTTCTTTTACAATTCTTCCAGCAGACATTTTTTTCTTATTTTTTTGGAAAAGCAAACTGATTTCATCCAAAGATTCAACTTTAGATGACAAGAAAACGATATTGATACCATCGCCTTTATGTTGCTCCAGTGGAACAAACATTGTCTTATAACCGATACTTGAGATTTTAAGTGTATCCTGTTGCGTTTTATAAATAATTGGTATTCTAAAGTTTCCATTGTCATCAGAAATCACACCGACTCTAGCTTTCATTAAAACGACGGTGGCATATACAATTGGTAATTCAGTATCTTGATCAAGTACTTGAAATCTTATTTGAGAGCCATCTTGTCCATGACATAAACCTGCATAGAACAACAGCATAAAAAGACTATTTCTAATTATATTCAGTCGACTCATGAAAGGAATTTTTGATTAAAACCACAGCAAAATGGAAACAGTATGATAAATATAAAAAATATTATAATCGTTTCAAATAATTCAAAAATGAATATAGTTAGAACTACTTTTTTATTGATTGTGACCCTGGTTATCGTTCCGATAGTCTATTATTTTATCTGAACTCCATTAAACGATGCATCAATAGAGGCCTTGACAAGTATGTCAAAGATATGTATGGTGGCCATAGCTTATTGTTTTATGGTAGCTAAAATTACGGGTAACAATATCAAGGCAGATCAGCTGTTGAGTTTATTACTTACAACTGATATTTGGGTCCGTTGCAGGTAGCTTGTTACTAGAAATCCATATAAATAATCAAGGTACCCTTATTTATTGATGTTAGGTCTTTAGAATTTTTTCAATCCTATCGAGTTCATCACTTGTTAATTCTAAGTTATCCAGAATTCCAACCGCGTCTTCAATTTGGGAAACTTTGCTGGCCCCAATGATCACACTGGTAACTCGAGGATCTCGTAACACCCAGCAAAGTGCCAGCTGAGACATTTTCTGCCCTCTTTCCTGTGCTATCGAATTCAATGCCTTCACTTTTTCTATTTTTTCTTCAGTTATTTGAGAAGTTTGTAAAAACCCATGCGATTTGGCTGCTCTTGAATCTTCAGGGATACCCTTTAGATATTTATCGGTTAATAATCCTTGATATAAAGGGCTAAATACTACAGAACCAACTCCATTTTTCCCCAAAACATCCAGTAAACCATCTTCCACCCATCGATTGAACATGCTATAAGAAGGTTGATGCACCACACAAGGGGTTCCTAAAGACCTCAGTATATCAAAAGCTTGTTGAGATTGTGCTGGATCATAATTTGAGATTCCAGCATATAACGCTTTTCCTGATCTTACGATCTGATCCAGTGCCATCATAGTTTCTTCAAGAGGTGTGTCAGGATCTGGTCTGTGGCTATAAAAAATATCCACATAATCAAGCCCCATTCTTTTAAGACTTTGGTCGCAACTGGAGATCAGGTATTTTCTCGACCCCCACTCTCCGTATGGACCAGGCCACATCAAGTAACCGGCTTTAGAGGTAATGATCATTTGATCCCGATAGGAAGACAACTCCTGCTTAAGGATTTTTCCGAAAGTCTCTTCGGCTGAACCGGGAGGCGGTCCGTAATTATTAGCAAGATCAAAATGTGTAATTCCCAAATCAAAAGCTTTTAACACCATATCCTTAGAATTCTCATAAACATCTACACCTGCAAAATTATGCCAGAGTCCTAAAGATATTTTGGGCAGCAGCAATCCGCTTTTTCCACATCTGCTATATGTCATTTTATCATACCTGTCCTGATCCTTATCCATACATTATTTCCTTAAAATTTCTGAGTCACGTTGAAATAGCTCACTTAAATTAGCTGTTCTTCTCTAGCCAAAAATAAGCATAATAATTTGTACTGTTTCAACAAATAACCGTGATATTGAAAAATTATAATTCCAATATTCTGTAAAGTTCTTTATTTTAAAACCCTGATTTTATTGGGGTACGGCCTTTATGTGAGCAAATATTTTTACCCCCGAAATTTCAATTTCCACATCCTCCTTGAGCATTTTAACACCTTTTACATTGTTCAATTCTCCTTCAGGTGAAATCGCTTTTACGCCATAAAGTTCTCCGTTCTTTTGAACCGCTTTGATATGAATTAAATTTCCGGACCTGCTGCTTCCTATAACATCTAATTGACTACCATTTTTATCTATGGCCTTGATGTCATACAGGGTTCCATTTTCTCCGATCGCCTTAATTGTTTGATTGCCATCTTTTGTGTGAAGTACTTTAACCGGTAGCTGCAAAGCATCACCAATAAAAGCTTTTATATCAAGAATACTCCTTTGATTTGAATTTTGGATGGCTTTTACATCAAACAGATTCCCATCTGTACCTATTGCTTTCACATCAAGTGTATATCCTTCAGGGTGGATGGCTTTAATATGCCAGATAAAACTATCTGAAGAACAACCAGTTTGTGAAACTGCTTTAACATGGGCATGTATCAAAACACCGTTGACACTTCCCTCTACGGCATTTTTGGTTACCTTGATTCCCTTTACATCATTCAATTGACCCGTTGGAGAAATGGCTTTGATCCCATAAAATTCCTTATTCTTTGTAATGGCTTTAATATGGATGACATTTCCTGAATGACCAATACCTTTCACATCGAGCTTTTCTCCCTTAAAATTAAAGGCCTTAATGTCAAGTATCTGACCATCTTTAGTAATCGCCTTTACAGGCATGAATCTTCCATCACTTTGCAGGATTTTAACAGGAATTCTTTTTCCATTCATTAAAACTTTAATATCCATCAGTGTTGTTTGATCTGCATCTTGAATGGCCTGAACATCATAATTATGACCGTCCTCATCAAGTGCTTTTACATCTAAAAAAAGTCCTTCGGGATGAATGGCTTTTACATGCCAAATAACCTCCCCGCTAACCTCCGTAGATTTTTGAGCTTCAAGGCTTAATTTTGAATCAGAAAATGATGTGAATCCTAGGCTTAACAATCCGCTGCAAACAATGATTAGTGCGATCTTTCGCCCTAACCCAATTTTATTGATAATAGGCATATAATAAAGAATTAATGATAGTCAAATTTTACCATTTCCAGAAAGAAAATGAACATAGGCTGGAACCTACTATAAATTTAAGTCCTTCACAAACAGAAAGACATGACTTATATCATTAAAACCAGTAATTAATAAGTAGAATTTAA
>CAJQNF010000036.1 GCA_905479625.1 uncultured Flavobacteriaceae bacterium
TGCTTCGGGCTTGTCGGTGTCTCAATTGGTATCCACTGCATGGGCATCGGCTTCAACGTTCCGTGGCTCTGATAAAAGAGGTGGAGCAAATGGCGCTCGTATTCGTTTAGAACCTCAAAAGAATTGGGAAGTAAACAATCCAGCTCAATTATCAAATGTATTAGAAACACTTGAGTCCATTCAAAAAGATTTTGCCAAGCCGGTTTCTATGGCTGACTTGATTGTTCTTGGCGGATGCGCTGGTATTGAGCAAGCTGCTAAGAATGCCGGTCATGATGTTACCGTGCCTTTTACACCAGGACGTGCAGATGCCTCTCAAGCGCAAACTGATATAGATTCATTTGCGGCTCTTGAGCCTGCTTCAGATGGATTCCGAAATTATTTTAAACCTAAACACCGAGCCTCAGCAGAAGAAATGCTGGTTGATAAATCTCAGCTGTTGATGTTAACTCCGCCTGAAATGACAGTACTGGTTGGTGGTATGAGGGTTTTGAACACAAACTTTGATCACTCTCAACACGGTGTGTTCAGCAAACATGCTGAGGCGCTAACAAATGACTTCTTTGTGAACTTGCTCGACATGGGCATCACCTGGAATGCAAATTCCGATTCACAAGATGTATTTGAAGGTCGTGATCGCAGCACAGGTGCTGTTAAGTGGACCGGTACTCGTGTTGATCTGATCTTCGGTTCGAACTCTGAACTTCGTGCGCTTGCTGAAGTTTATGGTTGTGCGGACTCTCAAGAAAAGTTTGTAGCAGACTTTGTAGCTGCATGGGATAAAGTGATGAATCTAGACCGTTTCGATCTAAGATAATTTTCTACAAATTAAAGTAAGCATTCTGATTAATTTCAGAATGCTTACATTTAAAAGCTATACGGATATTCCTAAAGCCGTATACTTAAAGAAATAGTATGGTTTGTTGTATCGTATTAAAATCGACTAAAAAGCGTCAGGTTTTGCTTTTTAACAGGCAAAGACAAGCTTTGTTGAGCAGGCATTTAGAAAGGACATTATCGTACAAACCGTTTATTTTCAACAGCAGTAAAGGAGCTTATATTTTTGTTAAGAAAAAGGAAAGCTTTGAAGAAATCAAAGATGTTCTGATCAATTTTTTTAGTCAAGCTGATCTCAATCAGATCAATATGTATGACACCTCTTTAAGACCTAATTTCTTCAGGAATTTAACAAAGCAAACACTTACATCAAATGAATTATCAGCGCTTGGTTGGAAACGCTTTATGAATAGTTTTTTATTGCAAATAGATCCTTACGATCCCACTACTTCTCCACATAGCATCAAAGTATTTAAAAGGTTTCGCCGCAATATCAAAGCAAACGGAACCAAATTTCAACGAAAGTTTTTTAAACAGAGAATAAAGATGCTGCGACAACGGGTTTCATTGGAAACTATTGAAAATATGCTCAAATTGGATTGACCATTCCATTGACAAAGAAAAAAAGAGTCACAATTTCGTGCAACTCTTTTTTTTTAAACTTTAATAGATTTAATTTTTAATACCATGTTGATCAATTCATTTTCTCGGAAGAAAATGTAAGTGAACGTTCTAGTCTTGAATACAATTGATCAAAATGCCCTCCATTGAAAGTCTCATAAGTGTGCTCAATTCCCATCTCATCCATCTTTGAACAAAAGGCACCAACAATACCTGTCATTCCTAGTTCGTCCAGATCTCCACAATCAATAAAAATCCCATTTAAAGATTTCATATCCTCCATATGTGTATCCAGCAGGGTAAATACATCATGTTTATACATTCTATCCCTGACGTTAGGTATGATGGCCCCAGAGGGGTATGCAAAAGGAAGATCAACCATAGATGGCGGGTTATTCAAATTGGGTGACCAGGCAGCACTCATAGAATACATGGCACTTGTTAAAAATTTATCTGGATGAGGTCCGTCAAAACCATCTGGATTCTCAGCTATAAGAAGCGGACCCCATTGCAGAATTCCGTCAAGATATAACATACCACTATGACCCGCAATCACACCAAATTTATCAGCATGTAGCAAACCAATTTTTACCGCGCCATAGGCTCCTTGAGAAATACCAATAACTGCTCTTCCATCCTTATTGGCAATTGTTTTGTAACTACCATCAATAAAAGTAACGAGATCATTGACTATAAAGTCTTTAAAACCTCCATTCAATTCGGAATTTGAATACCAGCTAAATCCATACGCGGAAGCAGCATTTGGCATAACGATAATCATAGGCTTCATTTGACCCGAATCGATCATTCCATCAATCCAATTCTTAAATCCGTTTTCAGGAAAATCCGGATAGGATTGAAAAGGACTTGTTCCTCCAATCCAAGGATCCCAGGTTTCTGGAGAAGTAAATGATTCTTCTGTAAAAGGCAAACTATGCAACAAATAAACAACCGGGAATTTCTTAGTACTGCTTTCATCATATCCTTTAGGTAGATAAACTTGTACTTTTCTTACTTCAGTATTACCAATGGGATTATTCAAAAGAGCCGCACTGGTAAACTCTTTAACCTCCAGTTTGCTGACTAAAACTGGTTCATCATTGTCATCTTCACATGACCAAAAGCCAACTAGGGCAACTAACAATCCGACGAGGTAAATTAGTTTTTTCATAATAATGAATTTAAAATTGACTCTTAAAGTTAGCCTGTGAATAAATTAAATCCAATGATTACTGTCAAGAACATAAATGATTCTCATCATCCATTTTTGCTCCTCAACAGACAGCAGGAACTTATTTTTAAGTCTCTTTTTAGGAAAGATGAATTAATTAAAATAGAGATAACACACAAACAATATCAAGTAGATTAATAAGTAGAAGCGGTAAAAATTGCGTTGCTTGACAAAGTTATTGTCATCAACCTTATGGTAGCCAAACAAAGCCTTTACTTCCTTGATAAATTTAGGTTGTATATTGATCAGCCAATGATCGGTCTCATAGACCATTTTCCTAAAACGACTGCGGTAATAAGTCAGTGGCAAGCCCCAAATAACAAAGATAATCATCCAGCCATGTTCTAAGATAAAGTCCATTAAGATCGTTGTTTAGGGAACCAAGGAAAAAAGGTGCTGGTGGTTTCAACATATTGCTCATATCCGGGTTTGACTTCTGACAGTGATTTTTCCAACATGGCCACTCCCGATATTTTAATAATCAAATAAGTCATCAAAAGTGAACCCAGGCTGTACCAATAAGCTCCTGAAGCGATCGCGAAAAGACCAAAGCCCCACCAAATGGCTGTATCGCCAAAATAATTGGGATGACGTGTATAACGCCAAAGGCCCGTGGTCAAGAGTTTTCCCTTATTTTGAGGATGTCGTTTAAAGGAAGCCAGCTGATAGTCACCGACAGATTCAAAAATAAATCCAATGCTCCAGATCAGGATCCCAAGATAATCAAATAGATTCAAGGCATCAGAATTTGTCTTTAGAGCAACCCCCAATAATGGCATTGAGATGATCATCATCAACCCGCCTTGAAGCATAAATACCTGAAAAAAGCTGAACCACCAATAGCGTTTTGGTCCGTAAGAACGGCGAAATTCACGGTACCTATAGTCTTCTTCTTTGCCATAATTACGATACATAAGATATACTGACAGGCGCAACCCCCAAAGGCTCACAAGCAGCATTACCAGGTTTAAACGGGTATACGCAACTTCACTCTGCAGATAATAAATAAAGGTTATCAGGATAAAGCCTATACCCCAAAAATTATCTACGATACTGACATTTTTTAAATAAATACTGATCAGCCATAAAACCGTCATCAACCCTAACACCCCAAGACCAGCCCAAATAATTATCATCATGTTTTTTTTATCTATTTAAAGGTACAATTTTTTGAAGGACGCTAGTCCATCCTAATGACATGGAATTAACGGTCCCCTAAAACTCATTATTCTTCTTTAAATATTTGATAATAATAGGCATGAAATTAGCCATCACTCCTAAACGATTAACTGTTGATTAGCAGATAGTTCATAAATTTTATTATCTTTAGATGTGACTCCTTCTCCGAATCATGTGAATTTTATATTCATTGCCAAAATGGAATCAACTATCAAATCCAACTTTCATACGGCATTGTTTATTTTCAAAAAATGTAATTAGCTAGGGCTATGGATCAATCTCCATTTGACAGCTAAATGAATTAAGAAAACAGTCTGACCCTTGCGACTTGAATTTCAGGTCGCAATAATTGATGTTGAATTGAAATTTAAGAAATATCCCTTGGATCAATTTGCAAATTCTGATGAATGAATGATGAACCAGTTAAGTAAAATATTTTTTATATACCTACTTATTTCGGGCCTGACTATGGAAAAAAATTATGCGCAAAACGAGTCAGGTCATCAGGATAAAAATTCCATGGATAAGGAAGATGATAAGAAGCAGCCCTTTTTAAGTGATATTTTAAACTCAAATAGTAATAATCTCAGCCGGGATAGTTTAAACCCACTTCCTAAAATTAAAATTGGAGGGGCCCTTCGTCTTAATTATTCCTATAGAAATTACGACGAGCAAAATATGGACAGGCTGGGAGATTTTGAATTCGAGCTGTTCAGGTTGAATGCCGATATTGACTATAAGGATATATTTTTATCGGTTGAATACAGATGGTATGGCAATTTTAATGCCATTCGCTATGGATATTTTGGTTATCATTTAACTGATCATTCTTCTATTCAGATCGGTATTCACCAGGTACCATTCGGTATTCTTCCTTACGCATCAGATAGTTTTTGGTTTAATGCCACCTACTATCTGGGTTTTGAAGATGACTATGATGCCGGAATCAAATTTATCTATGACAATGAATTATGGAATCTTCAAGGCGCTTTTTATAAAAACCCTGAGTATATAGACTCCGAGCGATATGGTCGATATTCTTTTGATCTTGTGACAGACGATATTCAGACAAATCAGGAAATCAATCAAATCAATCTACGATCAGTTTATAAATGGGCTCTTGGTGAAGACCTTTTGATGAAGCTCGGCGCATCAATTGAAGTTGGTCAAATTTATAATAAAACGACGAAAGAAAAAGGTAACAGGCATGCTTTTGCTTTACATAACAACCTGTTTTACAAAAACTGGAACCTGCATTTTCAATGGATAGACTATGAATTTAATCCAAAAAATCCTGGTGGCCTTAGTGATGAGACGGTGCAGTTTGGTGCTTTTATGTTTCCCTTTATGGTGAACTCAAAAGCCAACGTCTACACATTTAACGCATCAAATATGGTCAATATTAATGGAAAATATCTTGATAAAATAAAGTTCTATGTGAATATGAGCATGGTAAATCCAAAAAAGGGATATGGTAGCAACTCCAAGCAAATCGTACTGGGAACAACGCTGATCAAAAGAGGGCTTTACGCCTATTTCGATTATATTTTTGGACAGAACATGTGGTTTTCCGGAGGGCCAGGTATAGGGTTGGAACACCCGGAAGATCAGGATTGGAATTCAAGATTGAACATCAATTTTGGCTATTATTTTTGATCATAGAATTTTATGAAAATAATTTATATACGATAAGATGAAGACTAGGTATACAGTGAAATATTATTTTTTATCACTGCTGTTTTTGTTGGTGATTAGTTTACCATTAAGAGCTCAGGAAAGCGGTATAGCGTTTACTCAGGAAGAAATTGATTGGATTGAGTCGCATGAAACCTTAAATGTTGCCAATGAAGAGGATTGGCCTCCTTTTGATTTTATGGATGATAAAGATCAAGCAGCAGGATATTCGATCGACTTAATTGAACTCATTGCAAAAAAAACCGGCTTAAACATTAATATGGTCAATGGTCTTACATGGAATGAGATCCTGGATCAGTTTAAAGAAGATAAGATTCAAATATTACCTGCTGTTTTTAAGGATGATGATAGAAGTACCTATATGGAATTTACGTCAAGTTACTATATACAGCCGAGCATATTGGTCACCAACATCAACGATACCATAAATTCTATTCATGATCTTTCACGAAAAAATATTGCTGTAGTGGAGGGGTTTTCTATTACCGCTGAATTGGAAAAAAATTATCCTGACATCAATACAGTTCCGGTTAAAACTATTAGAGAAGGTCTAGTGATGGTATCCACCCAAGAATTGGATGGGTTTGTTGAAAGTATAGGAGTGGTTTCATATTATTTGGATACAGAATTCATACCGAATCTAAGGATTTCCTCCGATGTTCAACTCGACAAAATGGATTACCCCGCGTTGCATATGGCGGTTCATAAAAAAAATTCTGTTCTAAGGGGTATTTTGCAAAAAGGATTAGAGAATGTATCAGCAGCTGAAATGAATGATATACGCAGTAAATGGATTACTATAGATACCATTCAACAAGATGAGAGCATTAATTTTACCTCTCTGATCATTAAAAGTATAACTGCAATTATTGTCTTGTTTGTTATTGGCCATTATGCCATAAGGTATCTTTTCAAAAAAGTGGTTAAGGAAGAAATAGTGCTGGAAATTGGGTCCCAAAGATTCCGACTCATTACCATAATGGGAACCTTATTAATATTATTTGTCATATCCTTTTTCGGATGGTTGGCGATGGAACACAATAAGAATAAAATTCTTAATGACCTGGAAATCAACCTGGAAATGACTTTGGAAAATACGCATGAAAGGTTAAAATTATGGGTAGAGAATCATAAGTTAGTGATACAGGAATTTGGAAGAGATCCGGTTCTTGTTGATGCAACCAGAGAAATATTAACTGTTTCAAAAGATAAAAATGAATTATTATCTTCTGATGGCTTAGATAAATTAAGGGCTTTTTATAACAAATATAAAGAACCGCTTCAAAGTGTAGGTTTTTTCATAATCGATAAAGAGTATCTCAATTTGGCCTCCTCACGAGATCAGAATATCGGTGTTCAAAGTGTCATTTACGATGAAAGACCGGAATTAATGCAACAAGTTTTCGAAGGGAATTCGGTTTTTATCCCTCCTATTGAGTCTGATGTTCATCTTGATGCAGTTGAACGTAACGGAAGTCTCAACAAGCCTCCAACGATGTTTTTTGTGACACCTATAGAAGGCGCTACCGGGGAAATCCTTGCTGCCTTGGCTATTCGAATTGATCCAACCCTGGGCTTTTCAAGAGTTATGCAACTAAGCAGGATTGGTAAAACCGGAGAAAGTTATGTTTTTGACCATAATGGAAGACTGATGTCTGAAAGTAGATTTAAATCTGATCTTAGAAGCATCGGCTTAATTTCTTATGATCAGGAGGATATATTGGAGCTAGAAATCAGGGATCCGGGTGGAAACATGATTGCAGGTTTCAGATCAGATATTCCAAGAGAACAACAACCATTAACGGTGATGGCAGCCGATGCAATCGAAGGTAAATCCGGAACAAATATGTCAGGATATCGAGATTATCGTGGCGTACCGGTATATGGCTCATGGTTATGGGATGATCAATTGGGACTGGGTCTGGCCTCCGAAATAGACATTGTAGAAGGTGAATCTACCTATGCTACGATACGACTCACCATGTTAGGCATATTCACAGGATTGGTCATACTTATGATATTTGCCGTTCTGTTTTCTCTGGAACTAGGGGAAAAGGCCAATACGGCCTTGTTAAGAGCTAAAGATGAACTTGAAGAAAGAGTTACTTTGAGAACGAAACAATTGAACGAAGAAAAAGCCTTTTTAAAAATATTGATCAATGCCATTCCGGACATCATTTTTTACAAGGATATTCACAAGAAATATGTTGGTGCTAACAAAGCTTTTGAAAGGCATATTGGTTTAGAAGTCGATCAATTAATAGGGAAAACTGACTTAGATATTGTGACCTCTGAGAAGGCAAATAAACATATGGAGGATGATGACATGATTCTAAGATCAGGTTCTTCAGAATTATTCGAATCTGTCACTTTGTTAGAAGACGGGAAACGTGTTGTAGTAGAAACCTTAAAAACCCCTTATTTTACGAGAGAGGGTGAATTGGCAGGACTCATTGGAATTGGAAGAGACATTACTGAACATAAAGATGCAGAAGAAAAGATTACAGCTTCTGAAAATAGGTTCCGATCAATTACTTCGAGTGCCATCGATGCGATTATATCAGCTGACAAAAATGGCATCATAGAATCATGGAATCCTGCTGCTGTAAAAATATTTGGTTATACAGAAGAAGAGGCTATAGGCCAAAACGTAGATCTTATTATACCTAACACCTACCTAAAGCGTCACCACACAGGAATGAAAAGAGTTTTAAGCGGTGGTGAAAAAAGAGCCATAGATCATATCGTTGAAATGGAAGGTCAAAAGAAAGATAAAACGATTTTCCCTGTGAGTTTAGCATTGTCCATGTGGGATGGTATCAATGGAATGAATTTTAGTGGGATTATTAGAGATATCACAAAGAGGAAAAAGACAGAAGCCATTTTAGTGAAGGCTAATAAAAGAATGGAAGGCGAACTAAATGTAGGAAAAGACATACAAATGAGTATGTTACCGTTGAATTTCCCAGCATTTCCTGAAAGAACAGAAATAGACATTTACGCCAACCTTATTCCTGCTCGTGAAGTTGGAGGTGATTTTTATGATTTCCACTTCTTAGATGAAAATCATATTTATTTTGCGGTAGGAGACGTATCAGGTAAGGGTGTTCCCGCTGCATTAGAGATGGCGGTCGCCAAAACACTACTTAAATCAGGAGCCGCAAATGACCAGTCTACAGCAAGTATTTTGACTCAGGTGAACAATGAAATTGCGAAAGACAATGATACTTGCATGTTTATAACAGTATTCGCAGCCATTTTAAACACGGATACGGGTAAACTTATCTATTCAAATGCGGGCCATAATCCATCTTATGTAATTGGAAAAAACCGCGATATCATGGTTCTTGACGATCTACATGGACCTGTTATTGGCGCTATGGAAGGAATGGCATATAATGAAACAACACTTTATATCGATAAAGATGATATTGTTCTTGCCTATACTGATGGAGTTTCTGAGGCTCAAAATACAAATGAACAATTTTACACAGTAGAAAGATTAGAAAAATTAATTCGGGAGGGAACGTATGATTCAACTCAATCTTTAACAAATATCATAGTAGACAGTGTCAAGGTATTTGAAGATGGCACAGAGCAATTTGATGATATAACTGTTCTCGCACTGCAGTATTTACAAGATAAAGACAAACATGAAAGTGAAATGGCATCGATTAAAATTACAAATAAAATCAGTGAGATGCCTAAAATTATCGCGTATTTCGAATCATTTGCAAGAGAAAACGATTTACACAGGGTTTCCATTCAAAAATTTAATATTGTCTTGGATGAATTACTGAACAATATTATTTCTTACGCTTTCAAAGACGACGATGATCACGATATTATTGTTAAGTTTCAACTTAAATATTTGCGCCTCATTATTACCATAGAAGATGATGGAATCCCTTTTAATCCATTTAGAACAGATGCGCCTGATATTGAACTATCAATTAGCGAAAGAGATCTTGGAGGTCTCGGAGTTCATATTGTTAAAAATTTGGTAGATGAGCACCATTATATACGGCAATCCAAGAGAAATATAATAAATTTGATCAAATACAATATAAATATAAACTAAGGATGAGTTTAAAAATCACATTGAAAGAAATAAATGATATTGTCATTATAGGTTTAAATGGGACGCTTGACACAAATACTTCACCTGAAGCAGAAGTTGAGATTAATAGATCTTTAGAAAATGGTGCTACCAAAATGGCTATTGACCTCGAAAATACCAGGTATGTAAGTAGTGCAGGACTAAGAATATTTTTAGCAACAGCAAAAAAAATGATGGCTAGGTCAGGAAAGATGATACTTTGTCATCCAAATGAAATTGTTAAAGACATTCTCCATGTTTCAGGTTTTAACACCATTATAGACGTAAAGCCAACCTTAGATCAGGCACTAGATGAGATTTAGTCTGAAACAAGTTCAAAATTAAGAGACTGAATAACATTCTGTAATATCTATCAAACCAAAAAGAGCCGCTCTTAAGCGACTCCTTGCTACTTCTATTAATTCAATATTGATTATTATTCAATTACTGTAACCAAATCTTCTTTATTCTTGCGAACCTTGGTAAGATTTACCAACCAATCTTTTTTATCATCTCGGTAACCTAAAGGAAGCATCACACAGCTTCTAAGACCCTTCTCTTTTAAACCTAGAATTTTATCCAATGCATCAGGATCAAAACCTTCTAATGGTGTGCTATCCACTCCTTCAAATGCAGCGGCAGCAATGGCCTGTGAAAAAGCGATATAAGCTTGTTTGGCTGCATGGTTAAAATTCACTTCCGGATCCTTCTGAGGATAGCTGCCCAATAACATTTGACGGTAATTCTCCCAACCTTCATTTTCAAAACCTCTAACCGTATTGGTTAAATCAAACATTTTATTAATTCGTTCGGCAGTATATGTATCCCAAGCTGCAAAAACAACCAGATGTGAGCAATCTGTAATCACAGATTGATTCCAAGAAATAGGTCGGATTTTTTCTTTTAGTTCTTGATTTGTGATCACAATTATCTCAAACGGCTGCAATCCGCTAGAAGTTGGTGACAATGAAATGGCTTCAATTATATTATCTATTTTTTCCTGAGGCACCTTTTTACCATTCATGGCTTTTGCCGCATATCTCCAATTTAATTTATCTAGTAATTCCATAAATATCTAATCTGTTTATTAATATTATTATAATTTTCTTAATCGTTTTGTATCATTCTGATCGAACAGAAACCTCATTTTTAACCGTGAGAACCGTTATCAATTGACAAAGAGTGTCTTTTAATTTTAGCATGTCATCGATTTCGACTTTATCAGTTACTATCTCATCGAATAGCCTATCAGGAATTGGCAAAGCCTTGGTCTTTAATTCCCTTCCTTTATCTGTTAATGCTATGATAACAATTCTTTCATCTTCCTTTGAACGAACACGGTTGACTAGATCCATTTTTTCCATTCGCTTTAATAACGGAGACATTGTATTTGTATTCAATAAGAGTTTTTCAGTAATTTGATTTACCGATACTTTATCATTCTCCCATAATACCATAAGTACCAAATACTGAGGATAAGTGATTCCTAAATCTTCAAGATGCGGCTTATAGGCTTTGGTTAATAGACGTGAAACCGAATAGATTGGAAAGCAGATTTGACTACTCAATAAAAGTTTTTCCTCTTTCATTATTTTTTAGTTTTAACAGTCCTCCAATCTTGCCATGCCCCTGATGACCATAAAGCCCACACTACCAGAACTGGTTGAAAAAACAACCGTCTTAAACGCGCCCCGTCAGAATCCAATACCCCAAATGCATCTTTACCTTCCAAATACTGTGAAATATTACCTGGGAAAATCAAGATAAAAAAGATGGCCAATGCCCAACCAAATCGGATACGTTCTTTCTTCCAAAAAGCCAAGCCCAACCCTAGTGTGATCTCAACTATTCCTGAGAGTATTACTACAAGGTCTTTACTCAATGGTAACCAGTCAGGAACCTGCGCCTGAAAATCTATCCGGTTAAAAGTCAAATGACTAAAGCCGGCATAAATCATAAATACAGCTAATAGAATTCTAAAAATATTTTGAACTTTTGTTGTTTTCATTTGCTTCTCCATATTTAAATCGTGCACGCTTATGTCGTGCACGATGCAAATATAGTGAATTTATAAATGAATTGATCAAATTCAGTCATTACAAATGGAAAAAATGGCCTTGAGCGCTTAGGACGCTCAGGCCATCCGCTTCTTATTGATAGAAAAATCGATGAATATTAATCAAGAAAAGCTTTTAATTTAAACCATTAATTAGCCAAAACATTACATTTTGCTGTAGTTTACAATGAACAATCATTTTTACTTATACAATCATCAAAAAAAACTAATCCAATTGGTCTTAATTTTAGCTAAAGTTCATTAATTTAAAGGAGTAAAAACTTCAAATAAAACTAAGATGGATAATAACGAAAGTAAGTGCCCATTTCATGGTGGCGCAGTCACTCACACTGCCGGCCGTGGCACCTCTAACCGAGATTGGTGGCCAAACATGTTAAACCTGAACATTCTTCGACAACACTCTTCAAAGTCGAATCCTATGGGTGAAAATTTTGACTATGCAGCAGCGTTTAAAAAACTTGACCTCAAAGCTGTAAAAAATGATTTATTTAAATTAATGACCGATTCACAAGACTGGTGGCCAGCTGATTATGGACATTACGGACCATTCTTTATCAGGATGGCATGGCATAGTGCAGGTACTTACCGAATTCAAGATGGTCGAGGCGGCGGTGGCTCAGGAAGTCAGCGTTTTGCGCCTCTCAACAGCTGGCCTGACAACGGTAACCTTGACAAAGCACGTTTACTGCTTTGGCCAGTTAAACAGAAATATGGAGAAAGTTTATCATGGGCTGATCTTTTAATTCTTGCCGGCAATTGCGCCCTTGAATCTATGGGTTTTGAAACTTTTGGTTTCGGTGGCGGACGTGAAGATATTTGGGAACCTGAACAAGATGTTTATTGGGGAACTGAAACAGACTGGCTGGGAGATAAGCGTTATACGGGTGATCGCGATTTAGAGAATCCATTAGGAGCAGTTCAAATGGGGCTCATTTACGTAAATCCAGAAGGCCCTAATGGTAATCCAGATCCGCTTAAATCTGCAGTAGATATTCGTGAAACTTTTGGCCGTATGGCCATGAATGACGAAGAGACTGTTGCACTTGTTGCAGGTGGTCATACTTTTGGAAAAGCTCATGGCGCAGCCGATCCGGATAAATATGTAGGCAGAGAACCTGCCGGCGCAAGTATTGAAGAACAAGGACTAGGTTGGAAAAATACTTTTGGAAGTGGTCATGGAGACGATACCATTACCAGTGGCGTAGAAGGAGCATGGACACCTAGCCCAACTGAATGGAATGATGAATACTTTGATGTGTTATTAGGCTATGACTGGGAATTGACGAAGAGCCCAGCAGGCGCGCATCAATGGACGCCTACCGCAGCTTCTAATGCACGCAAGGCACCTGCAGCAGGAAATCCTGACAACACACAAGCACTTATGATGACTACTGCTGATATGGCTCTGAAAATGGATCCTATTTATGAACCAATTTCCAGACGTTTTCATGAAAATCCTAAAGAATTTGCCGATGTCTTTGCAAGGGCCTGGTTTAAATTAACACACCGTGATATGGGCCCTATTGCGCTCTATTTAGGTTCAGAAGTGCCTCAGGAAGAGCTGATTTGGCAAGATCCAATTCCAGCGGTTACCCATAAACTCATTAATGAAGATGACATTGCTGAACTTAAAGCTAAAATTCTTGACTCAGGTCTATCAGTTTCTCATTTGGTATCTGCTGCCTGGGCATCGGCCTCCACTTTTCGCGGATCTGATAAACGGGGTGGAGCTAATGGAGGACGCATTCAGCTTGAACCACAAAATAACTGGGAAGTAAACAACCCCGCTCAATTGTCAAGCGTCATTACCAAGCTTCAGTCAATTCAACAAGGTTTTGGTAAAGAAGTTTCTATGGCTGATCTTATTGTTCTTGGCGGATGTGCCGGTATTGAAAAGGCGGCTCAGAATGCAGGCCATAAAACAACTGTGCCATTCACACCTGGAAGAGCGGACGCCTCACAAAGTCAAACTGATGTTGACTCATTTGCTGCTTTAGAA
>CAJQNF010000037.1 GCA_905479625.1 uncultured Flavobacteriaceae bacterium
TCCATTTTGCTACTTGAAACTACTCCTATTCTTTCTTTTCTAAGATTTCTTTTTTCCATCTCTTCAAATAAATTACAATTTTTGTAATTCTCTATTAGTTAATTCTGTGGCAATTCTCGCAACTGTTCTTCGCACATTTCGTAACTGCAAAGGTGTTTCCAATGGAGAAATTGCATGGGCAAGTTTCAAATCAGTATAATTCTTTCTGAATATGGCAAGCTTTTCTTGCAACTCTTCTACTGATAATTCTTTAATTTCTGATTGTTTCATGTTTTCTTTGTTGAATTTAGTTCCGATCTCATCCTTATTAAAAAAAGGAATCCTTCTTCCTGTAAATTAAGCGTTGTCAAAATCTCTTGCAACCACAAACTTTGTTTTTACCGGCAATTTCTGTGCAGCTAATCGCAAAGCTTCCCTTGCAACTTCAATCGGCACACCACCTATCTCAAACATAATTCTTCCAGGCTTCACCACAGCAACAAAATATTCTGGGGCTCCTTTACCTTTACCCATACGAACCTCTAGAGGTTTTTTGGTTATCGGTTTATCCGGAAAAATTTTAATCCATAAACTACCCTGTCTTTTCATATATCTTGTAGCGGCAACACGGGCTGCTTCAATTTGACGTGAGGTAAGTAAGTCTTGTTCTAATGCTTTAATACCGAACATACCATTAGAAAGACGGTGGCCTCTTTGGGAATTCCCGGTCATTGCCCCTTTACCTTTCTGTACTTTACGATATTTTACTCTTTTT
Organism: uncultured Flavobacteriaceae bacterium; assembly: GCA_905479625.1. Taxonomy (GTDB): domain Bacteria; phylum Bacteroidota; class Bacteroidia; order Flavobacteriales; family Flavobacteriaceae; genus Lutimonas. Next base: position 755 of record CAJQNF010000037.1, read on the forward strand.
GGTTGTAACATTTTCTACGTCTTAAAAAATTTATCTACGAGGTTTATTACGGCCATGTCCTTTACCCGGTCCACCTGAAGGACCTCCTTTGCCTTTCTTAGAAAGACCAACTAATGGAGACAATTCTCTTTTACCATAAACCTCACCTTTCATAATCCAAACTTTCACACCTATTTTTCCATAAGTGGTGTTCGCTTCTTCCAAGGCATAATCTATATCTGCTCTAAAAGTAGAAAGAGGTATTCTTCCTTCTTTATAAGATTCAGATCTAGCCATCTCAGCACCATTTAAACGGCCTGAAATCTGTACTTTAATACCCTCAGCATTCATACGCATCGTAGCAGCGATTCCCATTTTTATGGCTCGTCTGTAAGAAATTCTACTTTCAATCTGACGTGCGATACTGGCACCTACTAACTTTGCATCAAGTTCTGGACGCTTAATTTCAAAGATATTTATCTGTACTTCTTTCCCGGTAATTTTTCTAAGCTCTTCTTTTAACTTGTCTACCTCTTGTCCACCTTTCCCGATAATGATACCAGGTCTTGCAGTAGTGATAGTAACGGTTACAAGTTTAAGCGTACGCTCAATAATTACACGTGATACACTAGCTTTATTTAATCTCGCATGAATATACTTTCTAATCTTATGGTCCTCGGCAAGCTTATCTCCGTAGTCTTTTCCACCGTACCAGTTAGATTCCCATCCTTTGATGATTCCTAAACGATTCCCTATTGGGTTTGTCTTTTGTCCCATGCTTAATTAATTACTTAAATTATTAGTTCCTAAAACCAATGTGACATGGTTTGAACGTTTTCTTATTCTATGCGCTCTTCCCTGAGGAGCAGGACGCAACCTTTTCAACATCGTTGCACTATCAACATAAATTTCTTTTACAAAAAGACCGGCCTCTTCAATATTCTCTTCTTCATTTTTTGCCTGCCAGTTAGCTATTGCTGATAACATTAACTTTTCAAGATTGATAGATGCCTCTTTAGGATTGAATTTTAAGATTGAAAGTGCTTTTTCAACTTCCTCTCCTCTGATTAAATCTGCAACTAAACGCATCTTTCTTGGTGATGTAGGACAACCATTAAGTTTAGCAACGTAAGTTCCCTTACGCTCTTCCTTAATCTGATTTGCTCTTAACTTTTTTCGAACTCCCATAACCTACTATTTTTTACCTTTATTTTTTGCTCCTGCGTGTCCTCTAAAAGAACGCGTCGGAGAAAATTCACCTAATTTATGACCTACCATATTTTCAGTTACATAAACAGGTACAAATTGACGACCATTATGAACTCCGATTGTTTGTCCAACAAAATCCGGAGTAATCATAGAGGCTCTTGACCAAGTTTTGATTACTGATTTCTTTCCTGAGTCTATATTTTTTTGGACTTTCTTTTCCAATGAATGAAAAACATAAGGTCCTTTTTTTAACGAACGTGCCATACTTTCTAAAAATTATTTTTTTCTACGTTCAACAATTTGTTTATTGCTCGCTTTAGACTTAGAACGGGTTTTAAATCCTTTTGCAGGAATTCCATTCTTAGATCTTGGGTGTCCACCAGAAGCTCTACCTTCTCCACCACCCATCGGGTGATCAACAGGGTTCATGGCAACAGGACGCGTTCTAGGACGCCTACCTAACCATCTGCTTCTACCAGCCTTACCTGATACTGTCAATTGGTGATCTGAATTAGATACTACCCCAATCGTAGCCCTACAAGTCAATAAAATCATTCTGATCTCACCTGAAGGCAATTTTATAGTTGCATATTTTCCTTCTCTAGCCATCAACTGACCAAATGAACCAGCGCTTCTTGCGATAACCGCACCCTGACCAGGACGCAATTCAATACAAGAAATTACTGTTCCCAAAGGAATATTGCTCAACAACATTGTGTTTCCGATATCCGGTGCTACTTTTTCACCTGAAACAAGTTTCTGTCCAACTTTCAATCCATTTTGCGCAACGACATATGTCTTTTCACCATCCGCATAATTCAACAAAGCAATGTATGCAGTTCTGTTCGGGTCATATTCAATTGACTTAACAGTAGCAGGGACACCATCTTTATTTCTTTTGAAATCTATAACACGGTATCTTCTCTTGTGACCACCACCTAAAAAACGCATGGTCATTTTTCCTTCACTGTTTCTACCTCCCGATTTTTTTATCGGTGCCAAAAGACTCTTTTCCGGTTTATCCGTTGTAACAACATCAAAATCAGTAACAACTTTAAAACGTTGTCCAGGAGTTATTGGTTTTAATTTTCTTAATCCCATCTTCTTATCTTAAATATTGTTGTAAAAATCAATGTTATCACCATCTGCTAACTTAACGATTGCCTTTTTATAGGCACCTTTTAAACTAGAAACCAACCCTTTTTTCGTGTACTTGGTAGTACGCTGAACAGGGTAATTCATAGTTCTGATTTGCTTCACAGATACGCCATAAGTACTTTCTACAGCTTCTTTCAATTCGATCTTATTAGCCGACTTCTTCACAACAAAACTAAAGCAGTTATTCAACTCGCTTTGGTCTGTCGCTTTTTCCGTTATAATAGGTTTTATCAATACACTCATGACCCTTATTTGCTAAAATTAGATTCTATTTCTTCTAAACACGCTTCTGAAATAATTACTTTACCTGCGTTAAGAACACCGTAAGTATTTAATTCTGAGCTATTTATAACCGTAGCTCTTTTTAAATTTCGTGATGACAAATATACATTTTTATTTGACCCATCCAACACAAACAAAGCTTTTTTATCGTCTAGTGAAAGGGCTTTCAAAACATTTGTAAATTCCTTAGTTTTCGGAGTTTCAAAATCGAATTTCTCAATCACTATAATATTTTCCTCTTTAGCCTTTACAGACAAAGCAGATTGTCTTGCTAATTTCTTTAATCCTTTATTAAGTTTAAAGGAATAATCTCTAGGTCTAGGGCCAAAAGCTCTACCTCCACCTCTAAACAATGGAGACTTAATACTACCAGCTCTTGCTGTACCCGTACCTTTTTGTTTCTTTATCTTTCTTGTACTTCCAACAATGTCAGCTCTCTCCTTTGCTTTGTGCGTACCTTGACGTTTATTTGCTAAATGTTGTTTAACATCTAAATAAATCGCGTGGTCATTTGGCTCAACTCCAAAAACAGCCTCCGAAAGCTCAACTTTTCTTCCGGTATTTTTCCCGTTGATATCTATTACAGCTACTTTCATTATTTCCTAATAATTACATATGAATTTTTATGACCAGGAACCGCACCTTTTACTACTAAAAGATTTTTATCCTTCACCACTTTTAAAACTCTCAGGTTTTGAATTTTCACATTATCCCCACCCATTCTACCGGCCATTCTCATTCCCTTAAAAATTCTAGCGGGATATGAAGCTGCACCAACAGAACCTGGAGCTCTATTCATGCTTTGCTGACCGTGTGTTCTTTCAGATCCTGCAAAACCATGACGCTTTACAACTCCTTGAAAACCTTTTCCTTTGGATGTACCACTTACATCTACAAATTCTCCTTCCTCAAAATGATCAACTGATATTTGATCACCTAATTTAAAATCCTGCTCAAATCCTTGAAATTCAACGACACGTCTTTTAGCAGATGTTCCAGCCTTTTTAAAATGGCCATTAAGCGCCTTATTAGACTGCTTTTCTGCTTTGTCATCGAAACCAAGTTGCAGGGCTTCGTACCCGTCAGCTTCTTTGGTTCTGACTTGGGTAACTACACAAGGACCAGCTTGTATAACGGTACATGGAATATTCTTTCCATTCTCATCATAAATACTGGTCATTCCAATTTTTTTTCCTATTAACCCAGACATTTTCTATTATTTAATTATTATTCACTTTATTTCAAAAAAACAGGGTTAAAATATGTTCAACCCTGAATATATTTTTTTCCGTTTTTCCTTCGTCAACCGCTCAGGACAAGTCGCTGAAATTTTCCCTTTCAACGCATTAATTCATTTCACCTAATTAAACCTTAATCTCAACTTCCACGCCGCTAGGTAATTCCAATTTCATTAAGGCATCAATTGTTTTCGATGAAGAACTATAGATATCTAAAATTCTTTTAAATGCACTCAACTGAAATTGTTCTCTAGCTTTTTTATTTACGTGTGGAGAACGCAAAACCGTAAAGATTTTCTTATGCGTTGGTAAAGGAATAGGACCGTTAACTACCGCCCCGGTGTTCTTTACCGTTTTTACAATCTTCTCAGCAGATTTATCTACTAAATTATGATCGTAAGATTTTAATTTGATTCTGATTTTCTGACTCATTATATTCGTTTTAGTAGATTAACCTTTTGCTTTTTTAATTACCTCTTCAGAAATACTCGCTGGCGTTTTCTCATAATGAGAAAATTCCATAGTAGATGTTGCTCTACCTGAAGATAAGGTTCTCAACGTGGTAACATATCCAAACATTTCAGAAAGCGGCACAGTTGCTTTTACAACTTTAGCTCCAGCTCTGTCATCCATCGCGCTCACCTGTCCTCTTCTTCTGTTAAGGTCACCAACAATATCACCCATGTTTTCCTCAGGGGTAACAGCTTCAAGTTTCATAATCGGTTCAAGAACTACAGCACCTGCAGCTTTCGCGGCAGCTTTATAACCCATCTTGGCAGCTAATTCAAATGACAAGGCATCAGAATCCACAGGATGAAAGGAACCATCTTTTAAAGTAACCTTCATCGTATCCATTTCATATCCAGCCAATGGTCCATTCTTCATAGCCATCTTAAATCCTTTTTCCACAGAAGGAATAAATTCTTTAGGAATATTACCCCCTTTGATCACATTTTTAAATTGCAAGCCAATTCCTTCAAAGTCGTCATCAACAGGACCCATCTCAAATACGATATCAGCAAACTTACCACGTCCACCAGATTGTTTTTTGTAAACTTCTCTGTGATCAGCAGTTTTTGTAATTGCCTCCTTATATTCTACTTGTGGTTCTCCTTCATTCACTTCCACCTTGAATTCACGTCTTAACCTGTCAATAAGGATCTCCAAATGCAACTCTCCCATTCCTGAGATAATTGTTTGACCAGAGGCCTCATCAGTTCTTACTTGAAAGGTAGGATCTTCCTCAGCTAATTTAGCCAAGCCCATTCCTAATTTATCAACGTCAGCTTTTGTTTTAGGCTCTACTGCAACACCAATTACCGGATCTGGAAAATCCATGCTTTCCAAAACTATCGGTGCATCTAAAGAAGACATTGTATCTCCCGTTTTGATATCTTTAAAACCAACGGCCGCTCCAATATCACCTGCCTCAATATAATCAACGGCATTCTGTTTATTGGAATGCATTTGATAGATACGAGAAATTCTCTCTTTTTTACCGGATCTGTTGTTCAGGATATAAGAACCTGCATCCAATCGACCCGAATAAGTTCTGAAAAATGCAAGTCTTCCAACGAATGGATCAGTTGCTATTTTAAAGGCTAAAGCCGAAAACGGTTCTTTTACTGAAGGCTTTCTCGTTACCTCTAATTCGGTTTCAGGATTAACCCCTACAGTGTCATCTTTATCCAAAGGTGAAGGCAAATACCTACAAACCCCATCCAAAAGAAACTGAACTCCTTTATTTTTAAATGCTGAACCACAAATCATGGGTATGATAGCCATATCCATTACTGCAGCTCTCAACGCGTTATGAACTTCTTCTTCTGTAATAGAGTCTTCATCTTCCATGAATTTCTCCAACAGGTTCTCGTCATAACTTGCTACTTCTTCAATCAATAAGGCTCTGTATTGTGCAGCCTCTTCTTTTAAATCTTCAGGAATATCAATTACTTCGAAAGTACTTCCAAAGGAAGCCTCATTCCAAACGATTGCTCTGTTTTTTACTAAATCAACAATCCCTTTAAAGTCTGCTTCATCACCGATTGGTAAAACGATTGGCACCGCATTGGAACCTAACATCTCTTTTACCTGCGTACATACTTTTAAAAAGTCTGCTCCTTGACGATCCATTTTATTTACAAAACCAATTCTTGGAACTTTGTAATTATCAGCCAGTCTCCAGTTCGTCTCTGATTGAGGCTCAACCCCATCAACAGCACTAAACAAAAAAACCAACCCGTCAAGTACTCTTAACGAACGGTTCACCTCCACAGTAAAATCTACGTGGCCGGGAGTGTCAATAATATTAAAATGAAAACCTTTAGTTTCTGCTGTAGGTATTCCATTTTCAATTGGGAATTCCCAGGTACAAGTAGTTGCAGCAGAGGTAATCGTAATTCCTCTTTCCTGCTCCTGCTCCATCCAGTCCATTGTTGCAGCACCATCATGTACTTCTCCAATTTTATGGGATACTCCTGTATAATATAGAATTCTCTCGGTAGTTGTTGTTTTACCCGCATCAATGTGTGCAGCAATACCAATATTTCTAGTTAATTTTAAATCTCTTGCCATCTTCTACGCTAAATTAAAATCTAAAATGTGAAAAGGCTTTATTCGCATCAGCCATTTTATGTACATCCATTCTCTTTTTAACGGCAGCTCCTTCTTCTTTTACAGCAGCAAGAATCTCACCAGCTAAACGCTGTGCCATAGATTTTTCATTTCGTCTTTTGGCAAATAGAATCATCCATTTGATTGCCATTGAGATCTTGCGATCTGCTCTAATTGGCATAGGAATCTGGAAGGTTGCCCCACCTACTCTTCTACTTCTTACCTCAACGTGCGGCATAACATTAGATAAACCTTCTTTCCATAATTCTAAAGCGGTTTTTTCCTCGTCCTGCTTTTTTTGCTCAACAATTTCTAATGCATCATAAAAAACTTTAAATGCAATGGATTTTTTACCATCCAACATCAAATTGTTTACAAATCTTGTAACCAACTTATCGTTAAACTTTGGGTCCGGTAAAAGAATCCTTTTCTTTGATAATCTTTTTCTCATTGTTCCTTACATTAAAAGCTATACATTATTTCTTTGGACGTTTGGTTCCGTATTTAGAACGACGCTGGGTCCTTCCTTCTACTCCTGCTGTATCCAAAGCACCACGAACAATGTGATATTTTACACCAGGTAAATCTTTTACTCTTCCGCCCCTAACCAATACTATCGAGTGTTCTTGCAAATTATGTCCTTCTCCTGGAATGTAAGCATTTACCTCATTACCATTAGTTAACCTAACCCTAGCAACTTTTCTCATTGCTGAATTTGGTTTTTTTGGTGTAGTGGTGTAAACTCGCGTACAAACTCCACGACGTTGGGGACATGAATTCAAAGCAGCCGATTTATTCTTCTTGGTTGTTTGGGTTCTTCCTTTACGTACTAATTGTTGAATAGTTGGCATTCTATTTTATAATATTTTAATTTTTGTTCTCTTTGTTTTTAAGAGTTTGCAAATGTATAACTTTTTTCTTGTTATACAAACTATAAATAATTGATTTTTTAAGCTTTAAATGATGTTTCCCAAAACGCTGGTCAGCCAAAGCGGAGCAAACCTTCGAAGATTCCAGGTTCTAGTAGCTTAAAACAAGAAGAATCACGCGCTATAATTCAATATATATCGCTTCTAATTCTTTCAAAAAGATAGATGTTAATCCAATTTGAAAATCGCTTAAATTAAATGATATTTACCGTCAAAAAGAAACTCATTTGAAACTGATCCTTACACCATATATATATATACTGTTTTTTTCAATGAGTTTTTCTGGTGCAGTTGCCCAACATTTAAAACTATCTATTGAAGCTGAACAAGAATCTGAGCAGAAGGTTTTGGATCAACTGTCGTTCAATAAGGATCAATTATCCTTAACGACGGTTCAATATGAACTTGACAGCATCTTCTCTAAACTTGAAACCCTGGGTTATTTAGATGCCAAACTCGACACGCTTGTTCATACAGATACACTTTATACAGCTCATTTTAAAATGGGCAAAAAAATGACTAGGATAAAAATATACTATGATCATATCCCTTCATTCTTACTGAACAAAAAGGACCTCAACCCCATCTCCAGGGAAACAACGCCATCCTACTTTGAAATACCATTCTCCCAAATTCAAACCGCAATGCAATACCTGGCTGATCTTTTTGAAAAAAAAGGAAATTCCTTCGTTAAGGTTTCGTTGAAGAAAATTAAGCTAGTCAATGAAGAAGCCACTGCACATTTGACAATTGAAGAAAAAGGGCAGCGCACTATAGACAAGGTGGTTATCAGAGGCTATGAAAATTTTCCTAAAAATTATATCACCCATGACTTACACCTTAAAATAGGAAGCACTTTCAACAGGGAAAAACTGGAGCTCGTCTCTCAGGCGATAAACAACTTATCTTTTGTTGAAGAGCATAAACCCCCGGAGGTTTTATTCACTAAAGATTCAACCCTTATCTATTTGTTCCTTAAAAAGAAAAAATCCAATCAATTTGATGGTATAATTGGTTTTGCCTCAAAAGAAGCGTCCAGCGGGCTTCAATTCAACGGTTACCTGGATCTGGCCATCAACAACATATTCAATAGCGGAGAGACCATTGAACTGTACTGGAAGAACAATGGCAATGACAGTCAGCGATTTTATCTTCAAGCGGAATTGCCATACCTTTTTAATCTCCCCTTAATCCCTAGGGCCAATTTCCAATTATACAGACAAGACACAACGTATTCAAATGTAACTACTGATATTAGCCTTGGCTATAGTCTTGGGTTAAAGGGGCAGCTTACGGGAGAACTGCGAACTGAAAGCTCAAATGATTTGACCAATGGCAACTCAACTGTGGTACAGTCCTACTCAAACCTGTTTTATGGCCTATCCTACAACTACAAAAAAATGACTAATGATCAATTGTTCCCCGCCCGTTTTCAATTCTCAATAAATGCAATGACAGGATCGAGAACCAGCGACGACATATCCACCTCTCAATCCAGGTTTCTTTTGCAAGCAAGTTACCTATACCCTATCAATAGTAAAAACTATATCTATGGGCAAAACCAAAGTGGTATGCTGATCTCTGACAATTACCTTAGCAATGAACTCTTCAGAATTGGGGGTGTCAATAATTTAAGAGGCGTAAATGAGGAGAGTATTTTTGCGTCATCCTATAGCATTTTTAATCTCGAGTACAGATATAAGCCTAATATCTCCAGTTATTTCTATACGATAACAGATTTCTCATATTCTGAAAACAAAATCAACGATCAGATTACAAACGTTTTGAGCCTTGGTATAGGTTATGCATTTATTACAAAGGCGGGCGTTCTAAATCTGAATTATGCCATTGGTAAATTTAATGATTCTTCATTTAATTTAGAAAATTCTAAGGTTCATATAAAAATTGTGAGCAATTTTTAAACTGACGCAACCAAAATTAAATTTCTCATCTATAAAGAAGAAATGCCTTACTCTTTAACAAAGCGTTAACCTTTTTTTTAAATTTTTGTGTTAAAAACTTGGTATATTAACTTTTTATTAAGATTTTTGGCTCAAATTAATTCAAATAATTTATATAATGAAAACAAAGTTA
>CAJQNF010000038.1 GCA_905479625.1 uncultured Flavobacteriaceae bacterium
TTTGCCAAACAAAAACTTTGTATTAAATTTGCGCCTGCTTAATCAAATGAGGTTTGGCAGGAAATATTGACCCATGGTGTAACGGTAGCACTTCGGTTTTTGGTACCGCCAGTCAAGGTTCGAATCCTTGTGGGTCAACAATTTAAATGAAAAATCCATTATACATTTTGTTATAATGGGTTTTTTCGTTTTAGATTAAAACCCTTACTTTGCCCGATTATAGTTTTGGATATGAATTCGATAGTATTAAAATTACATAACACGAGTTTAGCGCAAATCTGGTTATACTTATTCGTCATCTTCACTAGCTTTTCAGCGGTACAGGCACAGAGGGATACCATTTCTTTCGAAGAAGTAAAAGATATCAAGAACTATGGCCGTTTCAGATTCATGGAAGTCAAGGGGCATACGGGATATCATTTATATACTGGAGAATCATTGAATAATACGGTGAATGATGGTTACGGAGCATTGGAGTTTAGGTATGGCTGGCAACCAAAAGATCCTGATAAATGGCCCAGCCGGTATGGTTATGCTAGCTATGGTTTTGGTTATTATTCAGGATTTGTGGGAAACCCGGAGATTTTGGGAAAGCCGAATGCGGTTTTTGGCTTTGTCAACTTTCCCTTATCAAATCCAAGCAGGAGAAATGTATTGGAAATTGGGTTGGCATTTGGATTAACGTACAATCTGGAACCGTATGATCCAGAGGGTAATCCTGAAAATGACGCTATTGGTTCTCCCTTAGCGGCCTACTTTAATTTAAATTTTGGAGCTGCCTATAAAATGACCAGAGAGTTGGATTTGGTTTATGGAATTGATTTTACACATTTTTCGAATGGAAGAATTACAACTCCGAATTATGGTTTTAATATGTACGGTCTAAATTTAGGTTTGAGATATCATTACAATGCTGATCAAAAACGGGTAAATAATGATGTTTATACAAACGAAATTTTACAAGCCAGATTCCACAGGCCAACAGGCTCAAAACAAATAAAACTTCATGAAAGTTCGATCGAAGTGTACTTGGCAGGAGGTTCAGTTCAAAATGAGGTTGACAAGGGAACCTATAAAAGATACGGTGTTTTTTCAGGGGCCTTGGACTACAGATTTAAATTCAATTCCATGCATGCGGTCGTAGCTGGCTTTGATTATTTTTGGGATGGTAGTTTGGAGCCGGAACACCCCGATACTAAAGATCAGATGCTCACTGGTTTGCATGTAGGGTATGACTTTATGTTTGGAAAATTCGCTGTAAGATTGCATGGAGGAGCATATCTTACTGATGACAAAGGAAAAACCCCCAATTACTTGAGGGTAGGTTTTAGATATGACATCACCGATTGGTTTTTTGCTCAGATTGCTTTAAAAACGCAAAAAACATCTCGTGCAGATTGGGCAGAAATTGGCATTGGTTTTAGGCCATTTAAATGGTGATGATTATTCTATTTTAAAGGTAACTACTGGTCTTAAGGCGTGATTGGCAAGTTCTTGACCAATACTTCCATTAAATAACTGAGACAAGCCACCTCGTCCATGTGTATTAAGGGCGATAAGGTCTGCATCAATATCTCTGGCATAACTCAATATGCCTTTTTCAATTGAGATATCATTATAAATATTTTTTGTGTAGTTGTCAAAATCAAAGTCATCCATAAAATGGGCTATTCTAGACTCAATATTTTTTGTGGTATTGAAATTGTGAATCGTATTGACGTATAAAAGATGGATTTTGGCCTCAAACAAATTGGCAAAATTGATCACACGTTGAAATGTGCTCTTACTTTCTTTATTAAAATCAGAGGCAAAAAGAATATCCTTGACAACAAAATCTTCAACACCTTTTTTGATCACCAATACAGGAACTTTAGATCTTCTTACAACTTTTTCAGTATTTGATCCAATAAACATCTCTTGAAGACCAGAAGCCCCTTGAGAACCCATGACGATAAGATCGATATTGTTTTTTTCACTTTCGTTAATAATTCCTGAAAAAGCATGCTGAAATTGAATAGTTTCAACTACTGTTAAACCTTTAAGAAAAGGCAGCTTTTTGAATTTTTCAAACTTTTGATGAGCCAGCTTCATAAAATAGATAATTTGAGGCTCACTGCTAATGGTATTCATTTCAGCCGGATCAATAGTAGTTACAGGCAATTCAAGCATATGCACAAGGAAAATTTCACTTCCTGTTTTTCTCGCAATACTAGCTGCAACCTTGGCAGCGCTTTCGGCTTCTTCAGAAAAATCAATAGGCACTAATATTCGTTTCATAACATGTCCGTTTTAAATGATAAGATAAAGTTAATAAATTTTCATTGATTCGACCTATGATTTTTGTAAGTATCAAAGGTTTTGCTATATTTGCAGCGAAATTTACGACGAAATTGAGTTGGAGGGGACAGATAGTCCCCTCTTTTTATACAAGCCAAATGGATCAAAATAAAGTAAAGACGTTGTTGAGAGAGGCTCTTGCTGAAAATGAAGCTTTATTTCTTATCGATTTGAATTTCGGAACTGAAGGTAGTATAAAAGTTATTGTTGACGGAGATTCGGGAGTGCCTTTAAGCGAATGCATTAGGATTAGCAGGCATGTGGAACACAATCTGGATCGTGAAAATGAAGATTTTTCGCTAGAAGTAACCACTCCAAATATTACAGATCCTATAACAGATCCAAGACAATACAAGAAAAATATTGACAGAACTCTCAAGGTAAAAACTGCTGAGCAGAATTTTGAAGGTAAATTGATAGAATTAACAGATCAGGGAATTACCCTTTTCTGGAAAACAAGAGAGCCCAAACCAATTGGGAAAGGAAAAGTAACAGTGGAAAAACAGCAAACTATTCCATTGAGTGAAATAAGAGAAGCAAAAGTGAAGATTATTTTTTAATAATACTATGTAATGGAAAATATCGCATTAATTGAATCATTTTCGGAATTTAAAGACGAAAAGAGTATTGACAGGGTAACCTTAATGGCAATTCTTGAGGAAGTATTTAGATCAGCCTTAAAAAGAAAATTTGGGTCAGACGAGAATTTTGATATTATTATCAATCCAGACAAAGGTGACTTGGAGATATGGAGAAATCGAATCGTAGTTGAAAATGATGCGGTTGAAGACGACAATGAGGAGATCTCATTGGATGAAGCTCAAAAAATCGAACCAGATTTTGAGGTAGGAGAGGAAGTGTCTGAAGAGGTAAAATTAATTGACCTTGGAAGAAGATCTATTTTGGCATTACGTCAAAATTTGATCTCTAAGATACATGAACATGATAATACAAATATCTTTAAGCACTATAAGGAGCTTGAGGGTGAATTGTATTCGGCAGAAGTCCATCATGTAAGACATAACGCTATTATTTTACTTGACGACAATGGGAATGAACTGATTTTGCCAAAAAGTGAGCAGATTAGATCAGACTTTTTCAGAAAAGGTGAATCTGTAAGAGGCATTATTAAAAATGTGGAATTAAGAGGAAATAAACCGT
>CAJQNF010000039.1 GCA_905479625.1 uncultured Flavobacteriaceae bacterium
CTTAGTCGTTTTCTCAGTTTTAATCTCCACATCTCAATTCTTTATAAATCTTTAAAAGAGTGACTTTTGTCATGAATTCTAAGTAGTTAATTGAGTAAATTATGCCTTTACTTTCTATTGATTATGGCTGCTCTAAAAAACCCCCCGCCAAAATCCTCTTTGATGGATATTCTATGGGATATTCAAAAAAAAAGACGGTACATCGCTCCTGATGATATGACAAAAATTGCCAGTGAATTTCACATTTCCAGAACAGAACTGGAAGGCATTGTTTCGTTCTATCATTTTTATCACCGCTCACACGCGGGTAACTTTACAATTTATCTGAACAACGGCATCGTTTCCAAACAACGCAATTATGGTGTTGTCAAAAAATCCTTTGAAAAAGAACTGGGTATTTCAGTTGGAGAAACCACTGATGACAAATTATTTGGTTTGTTTGAGACCTCATGCATAGGATTAAGCGATCAGGAAACTTCGGCTTTGATCAATTTTCAAGCCTTTACTGATCTAACTCCAATTAAGGTTAAAAATATTATTGGTCAACTAAGAAAAGGAACAAGGCTTGAAACGCTTAGCACGATTCCAAAAAACAACATTCAGTATACCCCTGCTAAAGACAAAACGATTTTTTTTAAGCCCTATAACCCCGGATCGAGTTTAAAAAAATTAAAGAAGATATCTCCTGATCAACTCATCAATATTGTGAAAAGGTCGAAATTATCAGGTCGAGGCGGCGCCTTCTTCCCTACCGGGATGAAATGGGAATTCTGCAAAAACAATATAGCCGACCAAAAGTATATCATTTGCAATGCTGATGAAGGTGAGCCAGGAACCTTTAAAGACAGGGTGCTTATGAATAAATATCCTGGATTAATGCTCGAAGGAATGGCAGTAGCGGGCTATGCGGTTGGAGCCAATTATGGTTATATCTATCTGCGTGCTGAATATTTCTATCTCAGAGATAAAATTGAGAAAGAAATACAGCATTTCAGGGCCAAAGGATTTCTGGGAAAAAATATTTTGGGCATAACCGGATTTGACTTTGATATTCATATTCATATGGGTGCAGGAGCTTATGTATGCGGAGAAGAAACTGCTTTAATCAGCTCTATGGAAGGAAAAAGAGGAGAACCTTCAACTAAAGAGTATTTTCCGGTAGAAAAAGGACTATACGGTAAACCTACTATTATAAATAATGTTGAAACCCTTTGCGCCGTCCCAAGAATTCTGAATATGTCTCTTGACTCGTATCTAAAAATTGGGACTGAAGCCACAAAAGGAACTAAATTACTAAGTGTATCCGGCGATTGCAAAAAGCCGGGTATTTATGAGATTGAATGGGGAATGAAACTCAGGCAATTTCTAAAGCTAATTCAAGCCGAAAACCCTTATATGATTCTGTTCAACGGCTATGCCGGGGAATGCCTTTCTGAGGCTGATTTTGACAGAGAAATTTCAGGTGAAAATTTATTAGCTGAACAGGTGCACTTCAAATGGGACGACCCAATAGAATACGCCAGAAAAATGAGTGCCATAGGCCTGAGAAGCGGCGGATCATTTATGGTTTTCAATAGCAATAGAGACCTCATGCCGATATTCAAGAACATTAGCGACTTTTTTGTTTCAGAGTCATGTGGTATTTGCGCGCCTTGCAGAACGGGTAATTTTCTGCTCACCAAAAAACTAAAAAAGATCATGCTTTGCCATGCAGAAAAATCTGATCTGGAGGATCTTGAAAAATGGAGCACGATCATTAAACAATCCAGCCGATGTGGATTGGGTAAAACCTCCACTAATTGCCTGCTTTCAGCTATGCTTAAGTTCCCGCAGGAGTTTAACAAGTGCATTCTGGCTAAAAGCGACTTCAACAAATCATTTGATCTTAAAAAAGTGACCCGAGAATACGATACCATTATTAACGAAATAGAAAAAGTCCATGGATAAAAAGATAAAAATCAATATCGATGGTAACGAATACCAGGTATTGGAGAATAAAAAACTAGTAGATGTTGCTAAGAAAAACGGCATCTATATTCCTACGCTTTGTCATTTCAGAGAAATTGAACCTTCTCTGGGCACTTGTAGAATATGTACCGTGATGGTCAATGGAAAATTTACGACAAGCTGCACCACCAAAGTAAAAGAAGGTATGAATGTGGAAATCAATACGCCCGAGCTGATTGATACCCGAAAGGCCATTATTGAAATGCTATTTGCCGAGGGCAACCATTTTTGCCCTTCCTGTGAAAAAAGTGGAAATTGTGATCTGCAAAACCTCGCTTATGATATGGGCCTGACCTTTTCGCGATTCCCCCATGTTTTCAGTAATAAATATGTGGATTTTAATCCAAAAAGAATGATCATGGAGGCGAACAGGTGTATCCTCTGCAGGCGTTGTGTAGAAGAGGTTCAGACCACTGATGGAATGGATATCTTTTCGTTTATTAACCGGGGCGTGAATACCAGAGTTCATATTGATTATGAGCAGGAAGAAAAACTTACCGAAGCTGAAGCTTTACATGCTATGAATCTTTGTCCGGTTGGTGCCATTCTGGTGAAGGGAATGATTTACAAACAGCCTTTTGGAGACAGAAAATATGATATTCTTGGTAAAACAAAACAAACAGATCCTGGAGAATTATGTGCCTTAAAATATGAAGATGAAAAATTCATTGTTGCAACTACTTCTTTGGCAGGTTGCTTTGGATGTCATATGTCACTGCTTGATATCGATACTGAACTCATTGATTTACTGGAGATCGTTGAGTTCAATAAATCACCCCTCACTGATATTAAGAAATTCAGTAAACGCTGTCATGTGGGTTTGATCGAAGGTGGCGTTGCCAACTCAGAAAACGTAGAAGTGCTGAAGGAATTCAGAAAGAAATGCGACATACTTATCGCGTTCGGTGAATGCTCTATAATGGGCGGAATTCCAGCTATGAGAAACTTTTTCTCCTTAAAAGACTGTCTTGAAGAAGCTTACATTCATGGAGTAACCAGTGAAATTGGAGCAAACACCATTCCAAATCACGAAGACATTCCAAAATTGCTGAATAATGTTTATCCCTGTAACGAAGTGGTTAAAATCGATTACTTCATTCCTGGGTGTCCTCCAAATGCCAACCATATCTGGAAAGTTGTAAAAAGTATACTCCTGGGTAAGGAATTTCCGGTTATGCATGAAGAATTTAAATATGATTAAATAGCTTAAAATGAGTCAAAAAATAGTCATAGATCCTGTTACGCGAGTAGAAGGACACGGAAAGGTTACAATTCACCTTGATGAAAATAATAAAGTAAAAGATTCCTTTTTTCATATTGTTGAATTTAGAGGATTCGAGAAATTCATTCAGGGTCATCCTTATTGGGAAGCCCCTGTTATGGTGCAGAGATTGTGCGGTATTTGCCCTGTAAGTCATCATTTGGCAGCAGCAAAAGCCATTGATCAGATTGTAGGATTAGAGCCAGAAGATTTGTCAATCACAGCACAAAAAATTAGAAAGTTGCTGCATTTTGCTCAGATTTTTCAATCTCACGCCCTTCACTTCTTCTACCTGGCATCTCCCGATCTTTTGTTTGGAGCAGATGCAAGTCCAAGCAGAAGAAATGTTGTGAGTGTGGCCATGGAATATCCTGAACTAGCAAAAAAAGGTATCCTGATGCGCAAATTCGGGCAAGAAATCATAAAAATGATTGCTGGTAAAAGAATTCATGGGATTTCGGCAACTCCCGGAGGCGTACATAAAAAAATAAACGCTCAGGAACGCGACTTTTTTCTCAACGGAAAAGAAATACCTTCGATTGACGCCATGATTGAATGGTCAAAAGAAATTATTGAATTCATGAAGGTATACCATTCAAAAAATCAAGAATGGTTTAATCAATTCGCTGCCTTTCCTTCGGGCCATTTAGGTTTGGTAAATAAAAAGACCGGTGACCTGGAGTTATATGATGGTTACCTCAGAGCCATAGATGCATCAGGTAAAATCACTTTGGAAGATATCCATTCTGATGCCTATCAAAATTATTTTTATGAAGGAGTTGAAAAATGGTCTTATCTTAAGTTTCCATATTTAAAACATCTCGGCAGAGAAAGAGGATGGAACAGAGTTGGTCCGCTCGCAAGAATGAATGTCTGTGAGGGAATTTCTACACCACTTGCTGCATTTGAAAGATTGTCATTCTTGAATGCTACCATGGGAAAAACTAATAATGCATCCATGTACTCGCATTGGGCAAGATTGATCGAATTGCTACATTGTGCAGAACTTATGAAAGACCTCCTGGAAGATGACGATATTCTAGGCAATGACCTGGTAAGAAGAGGCATCAGACGAAATGAAGGTATTGGCATTATAGAAGCACCCAGAGGAACTTTGATCCATCATTATCAAGTAGACGAAAAAGACCGTATTACCCGATGTAACCTTATTGTTTCAACAACACATAACAACGAAGCCATGAATCAGGCGGTCAAATGGGTCGCCAATGAGGTCATTGACGGTAAGCAAAAAGTGAGTGAAGGAATGTTAAATCAGGTGGAAGTCGCTATCAGGGCTTATGATCCTTGTCTCAGCTGTGCCACCCATGCCATGGGGCAGATGCCCTTGGAAATTTCTTTATACGATCATTTAGGAAATATAACTGATGTCAAACGAAGAAGCTAAAGATATACTGATCATAGGAATTGGTAATTCAGGTCGAAGCGATGACGGCCTCGGTTGGTTAATGCTCGATGCTGTCGAGAAGAAGTTTTCCAATGTACAGGTCATATATAGGTATCAGTTGCAGATAGAAGATGCTGAATTGCTCTCTCATTATACAACAGTAATTTTTGTAGATGCCACCAAAGAACGCACCGAAACTGGCTTCTATTTTAAATCATGTGATCCAAATATGGGTCTGGGGCTAACTTCCCATATGCTCGAACCCGAGACGGTACTTTGGCTTGAAAACGAATTATACAAAACGAAGCCTGCTACTTTTGTGATGGGGATTGAAGGCCAAAAATGGGAGTTATCTCTTAAACCCAGTGAAATAGGCTTAAGAAATTTAAGCATCGCCAGTGATTTTCTTACAAAAAATATAACCCTGATCTTATCGGATAATACCCCGTGTTTGCTATAAAAAGTAAACATGATGAAAATCATATGCTTAGATATTTGAAACTACTATATTTGAATAAATCCAAAATTTAATTTCTATGTGTGGCACTTGCGGTTGTGGAAGTCCTGACGGACATATTTCCATTCAAAAACCAGGGGCTGATCTTCATGATCACCACCACCATCATACACATGGTGAACATAGTCATGATCATTCACATCACGATCACAGTCATTCTCATGAGCACAATCATTCACATGATCCTGTCAAAAAAACTGTGATCGAAGTGCAGCAAAATATCTTGCAACACAATGATCTGATGGCCGCCAGAAACAGAGGATATTTTGAAGCCAAAAACCTATTTGTTTTGAACCTGGTAAGCTCTCCCGGATCAGGTAAAACCAGTATTTTAGAAAAAACACTTAAAGATCTTAAGGATGAAATTCCCTTTGCGGTAATTGAAGGTGATCAGCAAACCATGCAGGATGCCAATCGGATCGATGCGCTTGACATTCCTGTCATTCAAATTAATACTGGTAAAGGTTGTCACCTTGAAAGCGATATGGTCTATGATGCAGTAAAACAATTGGATCCAAAGGAAAACTCGATCCTAATGATCGAAAACGTAGGTAATCTGGTATGCCCATCAATGTTTGATCTAGGGGAAAGAAAAAGAGTAGTGATTATCAGTACAACAGAAGGTGAAGACAAACCTTTGAAATACCCTGATATGTTCCATAGCTCAGACATTTGTATCATCAATAAAATTGACCTTTTACCATATCTTGATTGTAACCTTGAAAATCTTAGATCATACGCCTTGCAAATCAATCCTTCATTGACATTTTTTGAAGTTTCAGCGACAACGGGACAGGGTATGGAGCAATGGTATAACTGGTTAAAAAAAGAAAAATAATTTAGTTATCATTAAAACAAAAATATAAAATGTGCCTTTCTATACCGGGAAAACTAATCGCGATCACTAAGGAACTTGATGAAATATTCAGAGTGGGCAAAGTATCCTTTGATGGTATTATTAAAGAAGTTAGTCTTACACTGGTCCCAGAAGCAAAGGTTGGAGATTACGTGATGGTACATGTTGGAGCCGCCATCAGCGTGGTTGATGAGGAGGAGGCAAAAAAAACATTTGATCTTCTCAAGCAATTGGGAGAATTACACGATCTGGAAGATCCCCAAATAAATTGATTAATAACAAAAAAAGCTCCTTAAAAGGAGCTTTTTTTGTGCACATATGACTTTATTCTTCAACTGTTTTTTCAACAGGAACATCTGCTATTCCTGCAGCAATCCAGTTCGAGTAAATTTGATACCCCAAGGCAAGGATCACCGGCCCGATAAAAAGTCCAAGTATGCCTTGTAGCATCATGCCTCCAAGTGCACCGATCAAAATGACCAGCATAGGAGTTTCCAGACCCTTTCCTAAAAGCATCGGTTTTAAGAAATTATCCGAGAGCGCAACAAGAAGTGAATAGATAGTAAATATGATCGCCGGCGTTGTTTCTGCATAAGAGAACACAATAGCAATCGCAGGTATCATGGCAAGTAAAGCTGGAATTTGAACAATAGCAAGGATCAGCACCAGCAATGCAAAAAGACTGGCTCCGGGTAATCCTATAACAACAAAGCCCAGATAAGCGAGTGCTGCCTGTATAATTGCCACCAATAGAATTCCTTTGACAACGCTCCTGATGGTATTCATACACATAGTTATAAACTCTTCACCTTTATTCGGGGCCAATCTGTTGGCAAAATTGACACCAGACCGATAGCCTGCATCTGCTGATGACATAAAGACACCTGCTATGATCAACGCAAACAGTCCCAACGCTACAGAACCCATTAAACCGGCAAAACTAGTAAAGAGCCATCCTAAAGAGTTTGAAATCTCATCTTTGTATTTCACAATAAAATTTTCCAAGTCGGAGGAGGCCGATGACCAGACTCCATAAATCTTATCACCAATCAATGGCCATTCTTTCACCGTTTCGGCCGGTGGAGGCACTTTAAGCGACCCTTCATCAAAACTTTGATAAAGCTCATGACCAGAATCAATAATCGAACTGGTAAGGTTGATGGTTGGCACAATAATCAACGCAACAAGGATCAAAATAAAAAGGAAGGTTATCAATCCTTTTTTCTTACCCTTGGTCGTTTTCAGAAGTTTTTCATAAAGTGGATGAAGCGCTACAGCCAAAATAATTGACCATACAATCAGCGTCACGAAAGGCTTTACAATATAAAAACTCCAGATCAGAAGTAATGACAATAGCACAATTTTGATATATGTGTCAATTGGGTTTTTGGAAACAGTATTTTTCATGATTTAAGGTTTTAAATTAATTCGATTCTTTGTTGTTTTCTGGATCTTCGCTCCAACCTCCGCCAAGGGCCTGGTAAAGGCTTATTATGGAGGTTATTTGATTTTTAAACGCTTCAGAAGCCCTTAATTCTGCATTGAATTGAGAGGTTTGAAGATTCAACACCTCCAAATAGCTCGTAAGCCCTCCATCATAACGTACCCAGGCAAGCTGTGAAGCCTTTGTAGACATTAACATTTGCTCATTTCTCAAGTTATACTCTCTTCTATACGTTTGAACAGCAATCATGGCGTCCTCCACTTCCTGTAAGGCAAATAAATAAGACCTTTCATAATCCAATAACAATTGCCTGGTTCTGGCTTCCTCCACTTCGACGTTTCTTTGGAGTTTTCCTGCATTAAAGATAGGGCCCAATAACTGAGCACCCAAATCTGCAAATAAAAATGAGGGATTTACCAATTGTGCCCCCATATCAAGACTAAGTGTAAGTGACGGGTATTTTAATGCTTCTGCAACTCCTATCCTAAGTGTTTGGGCATGCAGTCTTCTTTCTGCCTGAACAATATCGGGTCTCCTGTCTAAAAGTGCTGAAGGCAGACCTACCGGGATTTCAGGGACAGATATCTGATCAAATAGTGGTAATCCTCTTGGAATACTTCTAGGTGCGGTTCCCAATAAAACACTAATGGCATTTTCAATCTGAACCCTTGATCTATTGAAAATCTCTAAAGCGGTTTTTGCTTCGCTTACCTGAATTTTAGCCTGAGACAGATCAACTTCGCTAATAAATCCGGCATTAAATCTAGCCTGCATTACATCAAGATTCTCCTGAAAATTATTTGCTGTTTTTTCTGAAATTATCATTCTATTGTCTATATCCCTCAATGAAACATATGCACTAGCTACTGCCGACACTATACTAACATTCAAAGACTTATAGGCCTCTTCGGTAGCAAAATAGTTTTGCAAGGCAATTTTATTCATCGTTTTTATCTTCTGCCAAAGATCAACCGTATAAGAAACATTAACACCTCCTCCAGCTTGATTCGACAATCCTGAAACTTCTGAATTTGCCAAACTGGAACCATACCCATTATATCCGATAAAAGGGTAGTAATCAGCTTTGGCGATATCAATTTGAAGCTGAGATTCCTGAATTCTTGAAATAGCTACCTGGATACTCTTGTTATTGACCAGGGCTGTATCGATAAGATCCACTAAAATACTGTCGTTAAAAAGTTTCCACCATGGTAGGTTAGAGATACTGCTGTCTTTCGGGAAATCCTGAGAAAAAACCTCGGGAACATTCATTTTCTGCCGCTCATAATCCTCCCCTACTTTACAACTTTCCAGTTGAAGAGATAGAAATCCCAGCAGGATCAACAACAAGCCATATTTCAACTTAGTCTTCATATTGTGTTTTCCTTTCTTGACATTAGAATCCGGTTTAAAATACCAAATGCGATTACCACATAACTAACCGCTATGGAAATTTGAATGACACGGCTCCACACCTCACTTCCTGCTTCAGCATCGGAAGATGTCACGGAACCCAAAATCAACAGAAAAGTCGAAAACCCACTGCCGTAGATTCCTGCGTATTTACTATCAGAGAACAACCGACTTCCAAAGAAAAGTCCTATGCTCAAAGCAATCATAATCATAAAAGTAAAATTAGGAACAATAGTCAACAATCTGTAAGCGAGAATTCCAAAAACACCACCGAGGATATTTGCAACGATCATCACAAGACCTACTTTGGGATTTGAAAGCGCCGGACTCATAGATAAGATCGCAATAAAAGTTAGCACCAGCGTGCTGGAAGATAGTTTGAACATATAAAACAACAATAACACCGGTAAAAGGATCACAATGATACTGACAGCATATTTATAGCGTTCAATTTCTGATTGCTTTTCTACTTCCTGCTTTTTCTTCTCAAAAGGAATATCTGCCTCGCAAAGTGGGAATAGCTTAAATACCAATTGAGACAAAATGATGGCCATAAAGGCATTAAATACCAATCTAGCAGCAACATAACTTCCTATCGCACTAGAATCAATAGACACAAAAGGAATAATGACCAAACTTACCAAAGAAAACAATTTTACCATCGTTGGAAGCTTATCTGTATAATATAACCACAATAGAGAAAGTAATAACAAAGGCATAAACACAAGCGCATAATCCAAAAATAATTCAGTGAAAATGACTGTTATACCTGTAATGATGACCAAAATCAAAATAAAACCTCCACCTTGTTTAAATGTTAGGGGTTTCGCTCCCGGAGCGATATAGCCAAGAGCCAATACAGAAGTAAGATAAGCCAGATCGTAATTCATAAGCGATGTGACACCCAGTATAAAACAAGAACCCAGCACATATCGCAGTACAGGAATAAGCAACCTCCACTCTATGGATAGAAAAGATATATTTTGTAGTTTATCTAACATAGGAAAGCATAGAAATTAACTTTAATCTCAAGCCTGCGATACCGTTTAAAAGAAAGTTATTCCCAGTGTAGACTACAACATCAACCTGACCACCCAACCGGTAAAGATCCCTTGCATTTGGGTCATCACAGGAAATGATCACAGGAAATCGTTGAGGGTCCTGAAGCCATCCTTTTTTATCAGAAATAGTGGGAAGCCCACCTTTATTGGTTTGATCGGTTGCAACGCCAAAACCTAAACTCCTCACTTTTCCCTTGAATATCTTTCCAGGAGCTATATCAAGTACAAATTCAACTTCATCGTCAATTTTCATCTTGGATAAATTGTTCTCCTTCAAATTGGCCTGAATCCAGACATCTGAACTTGAAATAAGTGTAGTGATAGGTTGTCCTGCACTCGCATAATATCCGAGATCCACATCAAAACTTTCAATTACACCATCAGTGGGTGCAATAATGGTCGAAAATTCGAGATCTAATTGGGCCTTTTCAAGGTTTTGAATCGCCCTTCTTATTTTTGGATTATCAGGGCCGGAATCACCTAATGACTGTTTTGCTCTTTCAAGACTGGCTTCGGCAGATGCCACTTGCTCAAGGGCCTGAAGTAAGGCTGTTTCCGACTGGTCTTTATCTGCCTCAGACAAGGCGCCTTCGTTTTCTTTCATGACTCTCTGAACCCTATCCCAGTTTCTTTGAGCCCTGTCTAACTGCGCCTTTGCAACTCCAAGTTTCCCTGCCGACGATTTTACTGACGCTGAACTTGCCGCCACTGATTGCGTTGTATTGTCAATTTCTGCTTCGGCAATTTGTATGGCAATTTCGAAAGGTCTTTTATCTAACTGAAAGAGCACATCTCCTGCATTTACTCTCGAATGTAAATTGATATTCACATCAGTAACAAAACCTGATATTCTTGGGCTTACGGGCGTAATTAAACCTTGAATTCTGGCCTGATCCGTATAAGGTGTATGACGGTCTGAACTGACATACCAAGCAAAGAATATGGCTGTGATCAGCAGAACGATGAAGCTTACTTTTTTAATCGAGCTTTTGTCTTTTCCCATAAATATTTCAAATTATTAGCAAGGCACAATTTACAGTTAATCGCTAATTAACATGGTTTTTTTTGACACTTTTCTTTATTAATTCCTGAAATATGGCAAACATAAAGGCTGTCGACCAGCCAATAAGCGTGATACCATTAATCGCTTCAAGGCCTGCAAGAATTCTGTTTGCCGACGCTATTGTTATCTCTCCATAACCCAAGGTTGTAAAGGTTACCAATGAAAAATACATCGATTTTTCGAAAGTTTCAAATTCTGTAACCCCTGGAAGAAGCATATAAACAAAAGCCCATAAAGCTGCCTGAATAAGGTGTATAAAAATAAGAAAAACAGCTGTAGATATAAGAAGTCTCGGGCCTTGCTTCTTTAAAGTGTTCTGGTTAAGGAGACTTCTTTCTTTATCGTATTTAGACACCAAAAACATGGTGCCATAACCTTGAATGATAACTGTTAAACCAATAACAATTAATCCAATAACAACGTTTAACAACATGCTTTTCTAATTTAAGGTTTGGATGTCTAAAGTAGGATTTTTCAAATTAAATCACAACTCACTTGATGATTTTAAAAAGAGAGAATTGTATTTATTTCATTGAATATCAGTAAATCATATAGAATTCACAATAATTAATCAAATTTAATAAAAACTAATTATCTTCGCAATTCAATATAAACTCATAAAGGATGTCAATTAAGAATATAAGAAAGGAAGTGATGTTAACCCTGGAAAAAAATGTGGGAACCTTTCTAAAGGACTATTTGATACCCCCTGAAAAGATCTGGCAGCCTACTGATTTCCTTCCCAATCCTCAATCGGATTCTTTTATGCATGAGGTGGAAGAAATAAGAGAGCTATCAAAAGAGCTTGGTAATGATTTTTGGATTTCTCTTGTTGGTGATATGATTACTGAAGAGGCTTTACCAACATACGAATCATGGTTAATGGACCTTGATGGGATTACACAGCATGGTGAAAATGGAGATAATGGCTGGGCAAAATGGATCAGAATGTGGACCGCAGAAGAGAATCGCCATGGAGACGTTTTGAATAAGTACATCTATTTATCGGGAAGAGTGAACATGAGAGAAGTTGAAATTACTACCCAACATTTGATCTCAGATGGTTTTGACATTGGAACTTCAAGGGATCCTTACAAAAACTTTGTGTATACAAGTTTTCAGGAGCTGGCTACTTATGTTTCTCATAATAATGTGGCTAAAATCGCCAAGAAGGCAGGGATGAAAAATCTCGGTAAAATGTGTAAGATCATTGCCGGTGATGAAATGAGACATCATAAAGCGTATACTGAATTTATCAGACAGATCTTTGCAGTAGACCCAAGTGAGATGATGTTGGCCTATTTTGACATGATGAAATTTAAAATTACCATGCCTGCCATGCACCTAAGGGAATCTTTTGGAGATCAAGGGTCTTTGTTTGAAAAATTTTCAGAAGTAGCCCAACGAGCCGGGGTATACACCAGTTTTGATTATGTTGATATCATGAAAAAATTAAATGCTGCCTGGAACATAGATAAAATTACAGGATTAACTTCCGAAGCCGAAAAAGCCAGAGCTTATTTAATGAAGTTACCTGAAAGAATGGAACGAATTGCCGAAAGAATAGTTGTTCCTGATACGAACCATCAGTTCAAATGGATGAATCCATTGGTGTAAGATCTGAAAAGGTTACTTTTTGTTTACTAAATAAAGTCCGTCTGTACGGATATCGATAAGCTTCTTTTTATACAAGTGACCGGCTGCCCTTTTAAAAGCTTTCTTGCTAAGACCAAGAGCGCTTTTTATTTCTTCAGGCTTACTCTTATCAGTAAGCGCTAAAAAGTCACCCTCTTTTTTGATCGCTTTAAGCAAAAGATCTGTGTTCGATTCTACGCTTTTCTTATAACCTAAAGGTTCCAGTAAAACATCTATTTTACCATCTTCTCTTACCTGTTTCACATAGCCTTTGATCTGTTCACCTACTTTCACATCCTTGTGCACATCTGACATAAAAACCAAGCCTTGATACAGATTGTTGATCACCACATTGATTCCTAATTCGCTTTCTCGGTAAAGCAATAGGTCAACCTCATCACCTCTTTTGACATCAATCTCGTCAAGAAATACAAAATCTTCTACTCTTTGTGAACCGCGAATAGTCCCATTGTTCTCATCCTCATAAACAAAGAAGAGATAAGATGATCCAACAACCAAGGTTTCCATTTGCTCTTCCAAAGGAATGAACAAGTCTTTTTCCAGACCCCAGTCAGCATAAGCACCCTGCTCAGTGAGCAACTTCACATTCAAAAAAGCAAACTCTTCCACCTGCGCATAAGGAAG
This sequence comes from uncultured Flavobacteriaceae bacterium, assembly GCA_905479625.1. GTDB lineage: Bacteria > Bacteroidota > Bacteroidia > Flavobacteriales > Flavobacteriaceae > Lutimonas. The sequence continues at coordinate 13,308 of CAJQNF010000039.1, forward strand.
CTTTGTACTGATCACTCTGCTGCGATCTTTGTATATAAAAACATCTATTGATGATCCCACTTCAAGATCAAGTGCTGCTTCTTCTTTAGAAAGAAAGATTTCCTGTTTTTTTTCATCCTGAAGATAAAAACCCTCCTGGTCCTTTCTTACAATATCCAGCGTGTTAATTTTCCCGTTTTCCATATCTGCGGCAAAGGTATCTCTTTTTTAACAAAGCTCTCATTATATCTGCGCTATGATTTGGCAATTATTATGAATATATTTACATGCCAAATACAGCCGCCTACTTATCGATGAAATCAATAATCTACGCTATTATCGTTTGCCTGTTTACGACAGGAAACGTTTTTTCCCAGTCAAATATTCAATACGAAATTTCGTTCAAAAATGCAGTGCATCACGAAGCTGAAATCTCTGTTGAATACAAAAATATTGAAAGAGATACGCTAGCTGTGAGGATGAGTCGTACTTCTCCGGGACGCTATGCTATTCATGAATTTGCCAAAAATGTTTATGGGTTCAAAGCCTTGGATGAAAAAGGAAATAAACTCAAGGTAACAAGGCCAAACCCCTATCAGTGGAATATTTCCGGCCATCAAGGTATTGTCAAAATAGCCTATACTTTGTTCGCAAATCACGGAGACGGAACTTATTCTCAAGTGGATGAATCGCATGCGCATCTTAATATTCCGGCTACTTTTATGTATGCTCCGGATTATAATAAAAGCCCCATTCAAATTAAATTACATCCACGTAAAGACCTCAATTGGAAGGTTGCCACCCAGCTAAAATATTTGAATGAAAATGAATATTTTGCTCCCGATCTTGATTATTTTATGGATAGTCCGATTGAAATGAGTAATCATCAGCTGAGAAGCTTTAAAATTAGTTCTCAGGGTAAAGAATATGACATCCATTTCGCTTTGCATCAGGCTAATGAATATGAAGGATTTGATGCTTATTTTGACAATGTCAAAAAAATCGTAAAGTCGGAAATTGAAGTATTTGGAACGGTCCCTGATTTTGATTTTGGCTCATATACCTTTTTGGCCTGTTATGCGGCAAATGTGGATGGAGATGGTATGGAACATAGAAATTCAACCATACTTACTGATGTAAAACCCCTAAATAAAGGCGGCGCTCAAGAAAATATCGGCACCGTAGCACATGAATTCTTCCATGCCTGGAACGTAGAGAGAATCAGACCCGCTTCTCTTGAGCCTTTTGACTATAAGGAAGCCAATATGTCTGGAGAACTCTGGTTTGCTGAAGGGTTTACGAGTTATTATACAAATCTAACGCTATGTAGAACCGGCATCATATCCCGAGAAGAATACACAACACGTCTATCCAAAGTCCTTAGTTATGTTTGGAATTCACCTGGCAGAAAGTTTTATAATCCGGTTCAGATGAGTTATCAGGCGCCATTTGTAGATGCCGCCACCTCAGTAGATCAGGTCAATTGGGAAAACACATTTATCTCTTATTACTCTTATGGCAATGCACTGGGCCTAGCCCTGGATCTTAGCTTAAGAAAGCTGGAAGGGGATAAAACACTGGACGGATTTATGAAACTTGTATGGCAAACCTATGGGAAAGATGAGATTCCTTATACCTTAAAAAATCTTCAGGATACTTTAACTGCCTATGTCAATAACACTTTTAGTAGTCATTTTTTCGACAATTATATATTTAAAAGCGATATGCCCGATTACAAAAGTCTTCTAGCTTCAGTTGGAATTGATTTTTCGTACCAACATGATAACAGACCTTCTTTCGGGGCAAACATTATAAATGATGATAACAAATGGCTCATTAGTTCAAATCCGCGGCAAAACTCCTCTTTTTACAATGGGGAACTATCCAAAGGAGATAAAATCATTTCCATCGATGGCAAACTCACCAACAATCAGATAAAACCAAATGTATTTCTAAACGCTTACAAAGTGGGAGAAACTGTCAAAGTTGTCTACAATAGGTCTGAAAATCAATATGAAACCGAAATAACTTTTGTAAGGGATACTGCTTTTAAAACGTCTTTGATGGAAGAGGCTCCTAAAGAGGTTCGGCAAAGACAAAATTCCTGGTTAAAGAATAACATCAAATAAATGAGAAGAATTTTAATTAAATGGCCAAGGGAAAGAAACTAATTTTAGCTTTAATCATGAATATATGTACTTATCAATAACAGCGCTTAAAGCAAAGTATATAGAAACCAGGCAAAGGACACTAGATCTTTGTAGCGGGCTTCAGCCTGAAGATTTTAATCTTCAGGGAGCTGATTTTACGAGTCCTCCAAAATGGCATCTGGCTCATACTACCTGGTTCTTTGAAGAAATGATCCTCAAAAATTTTGCAAAGAATTATGATGTCTTTAATCAGAACTATGCGTTTTTGTTCAACAGTTATTATAATAATCTCGGGGAGAGAGTGTTAAGAAAGGACAGGGGTTTGCTTAGCCGTCCCTATATACAAAATGTATTCACTTACCGGAATTATGTAGATAAACACCTGAAAAACCTTCTAGATATAAGGAGTGATCAAGAACTCATTGATCTTGTATATCTTGGGATTCAACATGAAGAGCAACATCAGGAACTACTGCAAACTGACATCAAATATTCTCTTTCTTTAAACCCGATGAATTTGAGAATTCATGGGGATGAAGTCCCGAAAAGTACAGCACCCAAAGAAAGTGGCTGGAAAAAAATGAAAGCTGGCATATATGACATAGGACACGATGGCACAGGGTTCTGTTATGACAATGAGTTAAACAGACATAAGGTATACCTGGAGTCATACGAGATCTCAACTTCACTCATACGTAACAAAGAATATATAGAATTTATAGAAGCAGGTGGTTATACGAATTTTAATTACTGGTTGGATGATGCCTGGGCCTGGTTAAAAAGTGAAAACATTCATGCACCTCTGTATTGGCGTAAAAAAGATGGTCAATGGTTTCATTTCACTTTGAGCGGGTTGACAAAAGTTAATAGCGATGAAATGCTAAGCCATATTTCCTACTACGAGGCCATGGCCTTCGCCTCATGGAAAGGATGCCGTCTGCCCACTGAATTTGAATGGGAAGCTGCTGCCGATAATATCACTTGGGGGAGCAAATGGGAATGGACCAATTCGGCTTACCTCCCCTATCCCGGATTTTCAATAGCGGATGGAGCAGTTGGAGAATACAATGGTAAATTCATGGCCAATCAAATGGTTCTTAGAGGTGCATCTGAAGCTACAACCAAGGGGCATAGCCGCAAAACATATAGAAATTTTTTCCAACCAAACCTGCAATGGCAATTTACGGGCATAAGACTAGCTAAATAATGAAAGAACAGTTTAAAAGAGATGTTGCAAATGGATTGGCAAAAAAACCAAAAAGTCTACCATCTAAGTACTTCTATGACAAGATTGGTGATGCCTTATTTGTGAAGATCATGAATATGCCCGAATACTACCCAACCACAGCTGAATTTGAAATATTTAAGTCTAGAGGTCAGGAAATGATTGAATCAATGGGCTTAAAGCCGGATTCATTTTTTGAATTGATTGAACTTGGAGCTGGTGATGGCACCAAAACCAAGGAGTTGCTCCGGGTTCTTCTGAATGGCAAATTTGATTTTGAATACCTGCCCATTGATATTTCTTCCAGTTCACTTGATGATCTGGAATCAAGCCTTAGTGATGAATTTCCTGCACTCCAGGTGAGAAAAAAGCACGGTGATTATTTTAATGTTTTAGAATCACTAAAAGAGAACCATCTCCCAAAAGTAATTCTATTTCTAGGCTCCAACATTGGCAACCTTACTGATGAGATGTCGGCAGATTTTATTTATAAGATAGGATCTCACCTTAAACCAGGAGATAAATTGATTCTTGGTATAGATCTTATTAAATCAGAAGAACTTGTCATTCCTGCTTACGACGACCCCAAAGGTATTACCAGAGACTTTAATTTGAATCTGTTAACCAGAATGAACAATGAATTAGGTGGCGGTTTTGATCTATCGACCTTTGAACACACAGCAGAATATACGGCAGAGGAAGGTGTAGCGAGAAGTTTCCTTGTGAGTCGTGTCGCTCAGGAAATTCCTATTGAAAGTATTGGTAAATCCTTCACATTTGAAAAAGGAGAACGAATGCAAACTGAAATATCGAGAAAATACAACGATGAGATCCTTAATAACATCCTAAAAAAGACGGATTTCAAAATAATCAAGAAACTCACTGATAGTCGGGGATATTTTGCTGACTATATTCTGAATCGATTTTAGTTGGGAAGCAGATAAGTTTCGTGAATTCATTGAAATCCTAACTGATTTTTGACAGGAAAAATTGATTATTGTTTATATTTGGACTAATCAATCCAACGAATCATATCCATGACCGAAAAATCAAAAATGTTATCCGGAGAATTGTACAATCCAAATGATCAGGTTTTGGTTTCTGAAAGACATCGTGCGAGGCTTCTTTTTCAAAAAATTAACCAGCTTAATGACGACAGTAAAAAGGAAAGAAAGAAATTACTTTATGAGTTACTTGAGAATGCCGGTAAAGGCCTTTGGGTAGAACCTCCATTTTATTGTGATTACGGATATAACATCCATACAGGTAAAAATGTTTTCTTTAATTTTAATTGTGTTATTCTTGATGTGATGAAGGTTGAGATCGGTGATCATGTCCTTATTGGCCCTGATGTTCAAATCTACACTGCCACGCATCCATTGGATGCCAAAACAAGAAACTCCTGGCTTGAATATGCAAAACCTGTAACTATTGGAGATGATGTATGGATAGGAGGAGGTGCTATCATTTATCCAGGGGTAAGTATTGGTAATGGAGCTGTCATTGCCGCAGGTGCAGTTGTCACCAAATCCGTTCCTGCAAATGTGGTTATGGGAGGGAATCCTGCAAAAATCTTAAAGGAAATAGACAATTCGGATAATTGAAATTACGAAATTATCGTCTAATAATTAAAATGATTATATACACTTGTGAAGATCGATAAACTAACAGACAACATCATACGATTCAGATGGTTGGTCATACTGGCGGTAGCTGTGGGTACAGTTTTTTTTGCATTTCAAACTACTAAACTCACCATCGATGCCGATGTGCTAAGCTCCTTACCGGATGATGATAAACACGCTTTATTGCTTAAAAAGATCGGTCAGAATTTTGGTGGAAACAGAATGGGAATCGTCATACTGGAAACTGATAATATCTATCAGACATCTGTTATTGAACATATCAGGGCTATAACAGATACTGTAGGTAAAATTAACGGTATATCTTCTGTATCCAGCATAAGCAATATCATAAATATCAAAGGAAGTGAATTCGGTATTGAAATAGGAAGGCTAGTAGATGAATACGACTTACCTCAAACCAAAGAAGATTTTGACTTGCTTCGCAGCAATATAGCCGGAAATGAAATGTATAAAGGCTCCATCGTCTCAGATGATGAAACCTCGTGCCTGGTGGTTTTCACCCTCGATGACAGTGCCAATGTCAATGAGGTGGCCAGAACCGTGCTTGATAAAACACAGGCATTACAACTTCCGGAAAAACTTTATTATATCGGGTCTCCCATGCTCATTACCTACATTGCTGAACTCATGAAGAATGATCTGGTCATGCTACTGCCGATTGCTTTTCTTTTGATCGCTATCATACTCTTTATGAGTTTCAGATCGATCAAAGGCGTAATTCTTCCCTTACTTTCTGCTGTTATTGCCATTATTTGGTCCTTGGGTACCATGTCGCTTTTGGGCTATTCGATGTCAATGATTTCAAATAATATCCCGATCATATTATTGGCCATTGGAAGCGCTTATACCATTCACGTTGTCAATAGGGTAAATCAAATTGGAAAATCAAAAGATACTGATATTGTCAAGTCTGCTTTAAACTATGTCATGGTTCCGGTCGTTCTGGCTGCTATAACAACCGTCATAGGTTTTATTTCATTCGTCTTTGGGGCCTATCTTGACATGATTGTCGATTTTGGTATTTTTACTGCATTAGGTACATTTGTAGCTTGTTTGATGGCCATATTCTTTGTTCCGGCAATACTGGCCACCCTTCCTCAAACAACACAACAAAAAGATACAAAAAAAGGAAATGAATTCATCGAAAAAAGGTTCCTGATCCCTCTTAAAAACACCTTGTTCAAGCGCTCTAAATTAATTATTTGGATCTGGTTGCTGGCCATTGGAATCAGCCTTACGGGTATTATGTCTATCGAACGAAGTGTTGATATTCAGGAATATTTCAAAAAAGGGAATCCAACCAGGGAAGCCGAAAGGATCATGGTGGAAAAATTCGGAGGAACCAAACCGGTATTCGTTCATTTTAAAGGTAATATGCAGGATCCGGCAGTGCTGAAAACCATGATGGCCACCAGCGCTTATATGGAACAAAGCACCGACATTTATACTTCTATGTCTGTTGCTAAACTGATCTCTGAAATTAATCTGGCCATTATGGGTAACCGTGAAGTACCGGAGGATATGGCCATGGTTGAACAATTGTGGTTTTTACTGGATGGCAATGAAATCATGCAACGATTTGTAAGTGAAGACCTTACTGAGGGTATTATTATCTCTAAATTCAAATCACCCGATAACGAATCAAAAATAGCTTTTGCCAAATATATGGATGATTTTATCCAGGAAAATTCCCGAGAGGATTGTCAAATTCAAATTACAGGTATGCCCTTTGTTGATATTACCATGGACAGAAGCTTAATCAACAGTCAATTGGGCAGTATCTCGATTGCTATCATATTTGTGATCATCATTGTTGGCTTAATGCTAAGATCATTGATCAATGGCCTATATGCCTCAATCCCTATTATCGCCGCGATCATTATTCTTTTTGGCGTTATGGGACTAACGGGGATCTCTTTAAATATAGCAACGGTTCTTGTAGCGAGTGTGGCACTTGGCATAGGGATAGATTACTCTATTCACATCATATCTCATTTTAATGACATCTATAAGAAAACAGGTCTTTTGGAAAAAGCGATTAATGACACCTTGATGATCAGTGGAAACGCAATAATTATCAATGTCGTTTCGGTTTCTGCAGGATTTCTAGTACTTGTTTTCTCAGAGATGGTCCCTTTACAATATTTTGGCATACTGATTGCGATCAGCATGGTGAGTTCAAGTTTGGGTGCCATGACCCTGCTTCCGGCAATATTGATCATCATAAACAAAAATAAAAAATCAAGTTCCCCATCCCTATGAATAAAATAAAAATCATACTTGTAAGTGTACTTTTCCTGATAATGGTAAGCCCTTCATTTGGTCAAAGTGCAGCTTCCTTACTCCAGGGTATGGACGCCTTAATGTCAGCTCCAAAAGACAAGGAAGCCTTGGTCAAAATGGTCTTAAAAGACCGATCAGGAAAAGAAAAAGTGAGAGAGGCCATTATGAAACAAAAAGGTCAATACCACAAGATATACCGATATACTTATCCGGAAAAGCAAGTTGGAACCGCAACGCTTTCGCTCCCCGATGATATCATATGGCTATATATGCCCGCCTTTAACAAGGCAGTCAAAGTGACTTTGCTAAGCAAAAGTCAAGCCTTTACGGGTACTGACTTTTCTTATGAAGACATGAGTGGTTCTTCCTTCAGTGAAAGGTTTACACCCAGAATACTTGCTTCTTCAGATGATCAGATCTATCAATTGGAACTCATGCCTAAATCAATGAAATCCAGGTATTCCAAGATCATTGTTTATCTTGATAAAACACATCTTTATCCTCTAAAAATGGAGTATTTTGATAAGGACAAGACTTACTTTAAATTCGCGACCTATACCTATAAAAAACAAGGCAAGTACTGGTATGCCGAGCAGGTCATCATGAATAACATAAGTAAGGAGCACTCAACTGAAATCTTTCTCACTCAAATCAAATTTGACCAGGGGCTGGATGATGCCGAATTTACAGTAGAAAACTTAAAACCTGAGAAGTAGGCTTTTTAATCATGTAAGAAGTCATAGCTTTTACCATGATATTTCTTTTTTTGTAAAACATCACGAAGACCAAGCATGGTGTGGTAAGGAGAATCCGATACGAACATATTTGCTATCCAGGCTTTAATAGACCCTCCTGGATCCACCTGCATTTGAAAAATAACCTCAACTTCGCTGGCTGAAACTTCTTTCACCTGCCAATAACCGTATCCATCCATTCTCACATAATCACCGCTGACTTCAACATTTTGTTCAAGCATTTCAATATCCACCAGTAGGACTTTAGTTTTGTTGTCCCAACTAATTTGATTCAAATATATGCCATCCCTGTCCTTATAGGGCCAGGGTGCCTTAGCCACGGCATAATAGGTTTGGGTCATATCATCAGGTCGATTCAGCAATTTTGATTCTTTTAAATTATATCCCCAGTCAGACAGCCCCTCCACATCATACAATACTGCGAGAAATTCATTCACTTTTGCCTCAATTCTCATTGTAGCTTTAAACTCCTTAAAAGACGAAACTGTATTGCTCCTTGTAAAAACCTGAATGCCTTCTTTATCCTTAATAAGTTGCCATGGTTCCTGCCCAACTACATGAAACTGTATCAACAATAAGAAACATAGGCTCAGAAAGTGTTTACTTCTATTCATTCCCTTCAATTTTAATATGTTTTGGTATGCCATATCCCCATTCTTTCATGGCAAAGCCCCACTCAGTTTGTATCTTTTCCATCAATGCTTCTGTGATATGATGTTTATTTTTCTGATAACTCTTCATTTTGTTCAAATAAGCTTCAAAATAAGCTTTGCTTTTATCATGACCAGTTAGATCAAGATCCTTGTATAAATTTTTAATACAAGTTCTGGGATCCGTCTCCAGCGCCTCAAAGGATAGTTCTACCAAATGACCTTTGGGAACCAGCTCCCTTTGTTTCAGGTAATCCCTCATCAAATCTTTATATAAGTCAAAAATATGATGATCCAGCTCCGAGGCATCAATGCTTTGCAGCTGCAGATGAGGAAGCATCTTATCAAAGAAATTATGAGTGGATAAATAGACATCTACCGGATTTCTGTGAATATGAATAAACCTTGCATTGGGAAACATTTCCAAGAGTACTTTTATTCTTGCTGTATTTGGAGGGTTTTTTGAAAGAAACCGTTTTCTTCCCGTATTTTTAAGCGCTTTACTGATCAATAGCTTATAGTCTTTCTTCCAGGAATCAATAACAGATGTTTCCATATGACTAAACCTCACGAATCGCTCATAGAACTTCTTTAAAGATCTCGGAAACATCCAGAAATAGTAAAAGCTAACAGGTGTTTTATCCCCTAAGGCAAATTCCTCCTCCTGAGGCAGCGTTGTACCCAGAATCACATTGTCTCCCTTTCTGGTGCCAGGAATAAGAATTCTTGCAAATCCTTCGAACAGGAATCGACCTGCTTTATTAAATAAAGTATCAGGAAATACACTTTGAAATGTTGTCACATATGCCATTTGAGGATCCTGACAAAGAATATTGTGTAAATGTGTTGTGCCGCTTCTCCAATGACCAATAATAAAAATGGGGTCCTTTTCAATTTCAGATCGACTGTACTTTTTATTGATAAACAACTTCTCATACGTTCTAAAGGGCCAATTGATCAAGTTGATCAGAAGCGTTAACAATGTCCTAATTAAAAACTTGAATGAAATGGGATGTCTGCCAAAAAGGTAGCCTAATACCCTGAAAGAATAACCAACGGCCGGGGGTAGGAGAAATCCTTTTTTTTGAGCATTTATCATGAATGTTATATCAAGTTTATTTTAAAAAATAATGTCTCACAAGGCATAAAGCTACGATTATGGATTTCGCCAAATTTGGAGATTTAAAAATAAGTATTAATAATCACTTAAGGAATCTATTCGCCGTATTTTAAAGCCTAAATATCTATTCCATCCGGGGAGGAAGCCGCTATTTTTTAATCAGTTTCTTGGTTACAAAAAATTGATTTGAATAGATCTTGATCATATAAATTCCTGAATTAAGATTTCTCAGGTCAATTTGTGAAAAATTGGTCTTGACATTTTTAACCAAATCTCCAAGCAAACTATACACTTCTACCTTCGTTATTGGTGAGTTGGAGCGTATTGTCAAATAGTTTTCAACAGGATTGGGATACATACTTACCGCATCGTTCAAGGCAAAGTTATCCTTAACACCTATAGTATCTTGGTGATCAGTATCAGACTGAGCCGAAAGGGTGGCAGATCCTGCCAATATAAAAAAGAAGAAAAGTAAAAAGTATTTTTTCATCATATATCCATCATTTCAGAAGTCGGTTACAAAATTACTCATATTGTCAATGAGAATCAAAATACAGGCACAGTATTTATCAACCGATATTAAAAAGAATGTCTTTTAAATTGTTGATAAATTTTCCAACTTGATTTGGATGATGAAGTTATACAATTATTCAGGAAATTTTCTTTATTTTTTGTTAAGTTATTTTATCCAAAAAAAAATTAAAACTATGAAAAGCCATTTGCGGACTATAAAAACAAAAAAAGAGCCTTGCGGCTCTTTTTCATAATTTATTTGAAGCTAATCTACTATTAAGATTCACATAAAGCTAAATCAGCAATATTATCATTTGTCCTATTCAAAACAAATTGAACTTCATCATCAAGTACGCCATCTTCATAATAATCTAACTCAACTCTTAAAATATCGCCTGAAATTGTCATGGTGAGATCCGCATAGTCTCCAGTATCGCCACCAATTCTAATTTGAACTTTATTTTCTCTGTTCTCAATAACTTCCGGAGATCCTTCATCTGTGATACTTTCATATTCATAGCAATCTCTGGATTCATCGTATACCCATATTTCAAAAGGATTACTTTCAGTACTATTGATCTGAGCATATACACTAAAGCCATCTTCAGGTTCACCAAGTTTCCAAACGGTTCCCCCATGGGTTTCTAAAAATGATTTATCTTCTTCATCGTCACTGCTGCAGCTGACAAAAGAAATAGAGATTAATGCGATCAAAGCAAAAGCTTTGAATCTTAACAAATGTGCTTTCATAGTTTTAAATTTGATTTATTTAGGAGGCTATTAAACGAAAAAATAAAATTTTAATTGTTTTTAAATTTAAATATTTTAAATCAAAACACTCAATTTTGGCCGATAATAATAACTTTATTTACATACTTTAAGATCCTTAAGCCGTTCCAAAAATGTTTAAAGAACAAGATAAAAAAAAGCCCTAATCGGCTTTTTTTTAAATAGGATGCTCTTTTTTATTTTTCACATACCGTTAAGTTCGCAATATTGTCATTGCTTCTTTTAAGTGTAAATTGTTCTTCTTTTATCAGTTTCCCATCTTTGAAAGAGTCCAGCTCCACGCTTAATGCGTTTCCATTAATGGTCAACGTGAAAATTCCATGTTCCTTTGAACTTTCTTTAATTTTAATCTGTACTTTGTTTTTCTTATTCTCAAGAACCTCAGTAGCCTCAGATGCTGAATAACTTTCATAGAAATAACAATCATCAATAACATTGTACAACCAGATCTCTAAAGGATCAGATGCTGATTGGTTGATTTGAGCATAAATGGTCATCCCATCTTGAGGTTCACCATATTTCCATATGGTACCTTTATAAGTTTCAAGAAAAGTTTTTTCTTCTTTTTCCTTCAGATGAAATGCGCTGAAGATAATTGCGATTATTATGAGTACAGCAAACCCCTTAAATCTTAAAATATTTGATTTCATAGCATGAATTTTATTTTAATTATACCCATTTAAACGAAATAAATGTCTTTAAATTGTAAAGAATGGCCGGAAAACAGATAAATCTGACTTCTTGTCATATATATTTGTTTTGGCTTGATATTGGACGTTCCTATGGCATGAGTAAAAATAAAGTTTCCTTCGCCTGGGCCGTTAAAGAGTTTATCTGGCCACGTAAAAAAATTGTATTAGTCGGGTTGATCCTGATCATTTTAAAAAGTTTGGCCGGATTGGTGTTACCTTATGCGACCAAGAATCTTATAGATGATATTATTCCATCTCAAGATATGAATGCTTTATCGGTCTTACTGGTTGTTGTGGTCATTTCGATTATCATACAGGCTGTAACTTCATTTTCACTAACCAGATTACTAAGTGTGGAAGCACAACACCTCATTTCCTTATTAAGAGCAAAAGTGCAAAAGAAACTATTAACCTTGCCAATTCGTTTCTTTGATAACAATAAATCAGGGGCACTTGTTTCAAGAGTGATGACCGATGTAGAAGGAGTAAGAAATCTTGTAGGTACAGGGTTGGTTCAATTAATTGGCGGGTCTTTGACTTCAATTATTTCCTTGATCATTTTGATCAAGATCAATGCCACCATGACTCTTTTTGTTTTATTACCTGTTGCAATCTTTGCGGTTATTGCCTTAAAAGCCTTCGGTTATATTCGACCCATTTTCAGGGCAAGAGGTAAGATCAATGCTGAAGTCACAGGAAGACTTACTGAGACCCTAAATGGGATTCGCGTAATCAAAGGATTTAACGCTGAAGCTCAGGAATTAAGGACTTTTGAAGATGGTGTAGAACGCCTGTTTCTCAATGTAAAAAAGAGCCTTACGGCAACGGCGCTTATGACCAGTTCTTCAGCACTGCTATTAGGCCTTGCCTCTGCAGGAATCATGGGTATGGGTGGTTATTTTATCATGAATGGTGACATGACTTACGGAGAATTCGTTTCTTTCACTTTATTTCTTGGTTTTATGATCGCACCAATCGTTCAAATGAGTAATATCGGCAGCCAACTTACTGAAGCCATGGCTGGTTTAGACAGAACTCAGGAACTGATGGACATGGAAGAAGAAGATGATCCCAATAAGCGAACCCTATTGATCGATGAAGTAAAAGGAGATATTCTTTTTGACAAGGTTTCATTTAGCTATGAAAAAGGAAAGGAAGTTCTTCATGATATATCTTTTTCAGCTCCGGCAGGAAGCGTTACCGCGCTTGTGGGGTCTTCGGGTTCTGGAAAATCAACCATTGCAGGTCTGGCCGCCACTTTTCTAAATCCGAATAAAGGAAAGGTAACACTAGATGGAATAGATCTTTCCAAAGTCAATCTCAATAGCTACAGATCTCATCTTGGAGTGGTCCTTCAGGACGATTTTCTTTATGAGGGAACCATAAGAGAAAACATATTGTTTCCAAGACCAGATGCTAGTGAAGAGGAATTAATGGCGGCGGTTAAAGGTGCCTATGTACATGAATTTACGGATCGTTTTGATGAAGGTCTTGAAACAGTTATTGGTGAGCGGGGTGTGAAACTTTCTGGAGGGCAAAAGCAGCGGATTTCAATCGCAAGAGCACTTTTGGCAGACCCAAAGGTGATCATACTTGATGAAGCTACCTCAAACCTGGATACTGAAAGCGAAACTTTTATTCAAAAGAGTTTGCAATCCCTGATGAATGAACGAACTACTTTTGTGATTGCACACAGATTGAGTACCATACAACAAGCTGACCAGATTCTGGTGATCGAGGATGGTGAAATTGCAGAAAGTGGAAAGCACCAGGAACTATTGGATCAAAAAGGCCGCTATTTTGACCTTTACACGTATCAAAGCAGGATCTAGACTAAAATAAGGTATTTAATTCCATCTGAATACCATACAATCAGGGAAGAAAAGAAGATGATGTCATCATACCCAATGTGCCTCAATATTAAGTAATTGTTAATCTTTGGCCGGCATTCTCATCTTTAATATTTCTTTAGATTTTGACCTTACATTTACATCATAAAATTATAGCACACTTAAAACTGAAATAAAATGATGCGCAAACACGTTACCACGGCAAGCATGGTTAAAAAACTCCTAAATGTTATTGAAGTTAGGATGGAAAAAAGCAAAGGAAAGAAAAGCGTTTATAACAAAAATTTTGAGACTACTTTATAGTTCATCATTTAAGAAGGAATTTTCTTCTGTACAAAATATAATAGAATTTTTTTAAGCATAAAAAAAGCTCCGGTTTTACCGGAGCTTTTAATTAGAACTAATTTCTATTACTTGATATAACTCTTTCTTTCAATATGTTTTCATTTCATTTGAAAATTAGTTCCAATCTATTACTTAAGGCATAACTACCGTATCAATCGCATGGATAACTCCATTACTAGCAGCAACATCCGTTAGAATGATTGTTGAAGAGTTTCCTTTGGCATCTTGAAGCATTACTTTTCCATCCATAATATGTGCCGTTAATTTCTCACCATTCACAGTTGTAATTACAAATTTACCTTTGTTGTCTTTGATTGCTTTTACCACATCTGCAGCCATAAATTTTCCTGCAACAACATGATAAGTCAAAACTGATGACAAGGTAGCTTTGTTTTCAGCTTTTAAAAGACTCTCAACAGTACCTGCTGGTAATTTCGCAAAGGCCTCATTGGTTGGTGCAAAAACTGTAAAAGGTCCTTCTGAATTTAAAGTACCTACTAGATCAGCCGCCTTTACAGCAGCAACCAAGGTGCTGAAATTTTCATTCCCAGCAGCAACACCAACAATAGTAGGTGTTTCCACTCCTCTAATTTCCGAGGATACTTCTCCATTACTTTTTTTGATTGGATCGTTGTTGTTTGCAAATGCAATTGTTGAAGTCAATAATAGCACTCCAAATGTTACTTTCATTAATTTTTTAATAGTTTTCATGGGGTAAATGTTTTTTAGTTTCTTCAAAGATACATCGAAACATAACTTATAATTATTTTTTTGTTTAAAGTTTTGTTAAAAAAGTTAAACATTTATTTTTTGTTAAGGTATAGCGCTATTTTAAATTCATAAAGTATGACAAATAAAAATCCCTATAAAAAAAAGGTTCTTTTGTCCCTGTAAAAGGAGCTCTATACTATGGGATAAATTCAAAATTACCGCGAGACCCGTAAATTGAAAAAACAACATCCAAAATATCTAGGGGTCTTTCATCAAGGTCATTTGATCTCCCAAATGATCAAAACAGTTTTGAACAGAGAGGTCATAGGGGGGCTTAAATTCAATTCATTTTGACTGAGTTCATCAGTCTGGCTACTCATCATACGTTCTGATAAAAAGGGCTCTGGTCTGTATTGATCAATTCCGTAAGAAATCTTAAGAATACTTCCTAATTGCACATTAGAAGCTTCAGCCAGAATCAATGCCTTCTGTTTGGCATCTTCTACTGCCCTAACCATTGCAATCTTTGTTAATCGTTGTAATTGATCCTCAGACATAGAAAAATTGATGGTATAGTTCAATTTATAACTACTAACAGACTCCAGTACTTTATGAATTAATTGAGGAGAATAATTGGCCGCCAACATTACATTGACGGATCCTTTAAATCCTTGTTGTACCCTTTTGCCCCCATCGAAGACCATATTCTCAGTGATACTGTAATTGTTGGTATGAATGGATTCTTCAGCAATACCCTTTTTTTTGAGATCTTTTTGTAATTTATTTAGTGTATAAGCCATTCGATCATTGCATCCCATATAACTGGAATCAACAATCTTTAAAGGAATTCTAAATCCCACCTCTTTAGGAATCTCTTTAACAGTGCCCTTTCCAGCTACTTGCAACGAGGCTTGATCTATCTGAGCAGACATATTCGTTACACTTAAGACGAATAGCAATAATAAATAAGTAACTTTCTTCATGAGTTATTGATTTTGTTGTCATTATTGCCAAAGATTATGCCAAATACTTTATACTAACTGAATATCTCATTGGGTACTTTAACTACTGATAGAAAATAAATAAGCTAAGGGCTTTTATGATAATACATCCTTAATTGATTAACAAAAATTTAACTGTATTCTTTACTTTGGGACATTGAATGTCGTAATTCCTTAGTTAAACTACGTGTACATTCGTAGTATAATTACAAATCAAGAACAAAATGAAAAATTCAGTTTTACAAGCAGTACTTGCTATAGGGATATTAAAATTCACAGATATCAACGAAGGGTTTCTTTGCAAAATAGAAGCTAAAAAAATAAAAAATGAGGTTGAAAATGCTATATCGAATCTTAAAAAAGGCATCATCAACCAATTAGAATTCCAAAAAATTATTTTCAGGAATCAACAAAAACTAGATGATGTACTGGTTGAATGGGCATAAGTCTTTTTAAATCAGCGTTACAATATATAATTTTCTCATAATTATAATTAGGTTTCAGATTAGGTTAAAAGCCGACGTGATGTTCATGTCGGTTTTTTTTATGAGTTATGGCAATCCATTTAACATTGAGATGATCTGTCCATTTGACCACAATCATCAATTCCATTGATCAGGGTCATCAAAATTTCTTACTTCTGTCCATATATTAGGAGTAACATTAAATTTTCATAACATGGGACTCATAACAAAATACGCTGCCACGCTATACACAGGA
Organism: uncultured Flavobacteriaceae bacterium; assembly: GCA_905479625.1. Taxonomy (GTDB): domain Bacteria; phylum Bacteroidota; class Bacteroidia; order Flavobacteriales; family Flavobacteriaceae; genus Lutimonas. Next base: position 29,737 of record CAJQNF010000039.1, read on the forward strand.
AGTTCAGAAAGTAATTTGCAATGCAATGCGATCATTAATTGCTTTAATGGCAGTCAAATTACACCGGTGATGACTGCCTATTTCTATCATCAAGGTTATTTTATTCCACCTAATTCTAAACATGTGGATAGGGTAAATCTGCGCTTTTCAATTTCTGAATATGATCATTTTCTTGATCTGCTAAGAAATGAAAAACCTGTTTTCTTTTATTACAATGAACATACTAAGGTAGGATACATTAGAACCAGCCAGGAGCCTGTTTGGGAATCTTCGATCGAAAAAAGTGATATGGAGCAACTGCTAAACCTAGATTTTGAAAGTACTAATAATTATTAGCAAACGAATTATCAATAACTTAACCTATGGTTCACATTTAAATAATATTGAACAATTATATTTATTATTCCCCCGATTTTGAATCGAGACTTAACCGTCGAACTAAAAGTCAGCATATAACAATGCTGGCTTTTTTAATTCATGGCTCTTACAAGTTTGAAACTCTTGCCTTATTTAGATTTTGGCAGTTCTTAAAATGGTTTCTTTCCTTCAATTTTTAGTATACATTTGTATAAACAAAACAACCAATCATGAAAAGAACTGCCCTTATCACAGGAGCCACTTCAGGCATAGGAGAAGCCACTGCAAGACTGTTTGCCAAGAATAATATCAACCTCATCCTTTGCGGCAGAAGAAAGGAAAAATTAGCTGCCCTCAAAAACGAGTTAGATGCCCTTGTATCTGTTAAGACTTTAAGTTTTGATGTAGGAAATAGAGATTCGGTCAATAAGCATCTGAATACCCTGCAGGGAACATGGCAACATATTGATATTTTGGTCAATAATGCCGGAGGGGCCCATGGGCTAGACCTTTTCGTTGACAGTGATGTCAATGATTGGGAACAAATGATAGATTTTAATGTGAAAGGTCTCTTATATGTTTCAAAGGTTATCGTCCCTTGGATGGTCAACCGTAAAAAAGGTCAGATCATTAATATCAGTTCGATCGCAGGGAAACAGACCTATGGAAAGGGAATGGTATACTGCGCGAGCAAATCAGGTGTAGAAGCGATTAGTAAAGGGATGAGACTGGAATTGGTGCCGCATGGAATTCGCGTCAGCAATATAGCGCCTGGAGCCGTTGAAACGGAATTCTCTATGGTAAGATTCAAAGGTGACGAAAACAAGGCTAAAAGTGTTTATAATAATTTCGACCCTTTAGTTGCGCAAGACATTGCCGACAGTATCATGTATTGTGTTAATGTGCCTTCTCATGTTCAAATTGCGGATATGACCATATTTCCTGCCGCGCAAAGTGATGCTACGACGATACACAGACAATAAAAAAAAATTACCCACTGTGTAGAAACTAACATTTTAAAATTCTGCTTTTGACCTGGATCAGCAAATAGGATGACCTGTGTCATTTCATTGCTACTTCAAAATCAATATCTTAGAAAGATATT
>CAJQNF010000040.1 GCA_905479625.1 uncultured Flavobacteriaceae bacterium
AGTGTAGCGATCATACCTTATACCTATGAAAATACAAATTTTCATCAGTTTAAGGTTAATGACACTATCAATTTGGAATTTGATGTAATAGGTAAATATGTAGCCAGGTTACTTCAGAAGTAATTACTTTTTGGAATTGTCGTGGATTTTCTTAACGGCATAGCCTAAACCTAGGGCGAGTAAACCTATAATTCCTCCATCTATAGGAAGCCCTGGAGGAGGCGGTGGTGGTGCCTGAGCACTCACAACGTTCGTAGTTAATAAAAAAGCAAACAACAGAATTGCCTTAAAGTATTTATTTGCCATAGAAAATTACTCTTTTAGATTTTTAAACGTATTTAAATCTAATTTGTTGCAAATATAGGAAAACGATTAAAAAATATCTCCACAAGTCTTAAATAATTTAACATTTGTTTATTTCACTATTAAATTGTCAACAAAAACTTCTAATATAAGTATAAAATTAACTCTTTTACAATAAATAAAAAAGAATAATTATTTTTAATTGCAAAGTTTATTTCATTTTTATATTTCCTAAAAAAACCTGAAAGGTGACTTTCAGGTGTTTCAGTGGACCCACCAGGACTCGAACCTGGGACCACCTGATTATGAGTCAGGTGCTCTAACCAACTGAGCTATAGGTCCAATTTTGGAGTGCAATATTACTATTTTTTTACGTTATCTACAATAATTATCTTTGATTAATTATATTTAAAAATCTAATTTTCTAAATCCATTAATATGCTTCAGCGATTTTACTTTACCATCTGCTTCTCTCTATTGTTTTATGCTGCTGTTGCTCAAGAAACAGAAGTGATCGAAAACAACCCAAATTATCAATTTCAGTCTGAAAAACAACAAGAGACCCAAAAAACTGCTCCTCAAAAAAAGGTGGCTCCTTATCAAAAATCCTGGAGCTTTGGCGGGAACATAGGACTATCCTTCTGGAATAGTGGAACAGATATTTTACTAGCACCAAAAGCATATTATCATGTATCGCCTATGTTTATGACTGGTTTTGGAGTTACCTATATATATTCAAGTGCAGAGGATGATTTCGCAAAATACAGTCAAAACTCATTTGGAGCAAGTGTGATGGGGGCCTTCAGGCCAATTCCTTATTTGCAATTATCAGCAGAATACGAGGGGCTGCAAACCAACGGAAATAGCAACTTTAAATTTCCTGCTGACCGGGAAGAAAATAACTATTCTTATTGGAATAATGCCATCTATCTAGGCGCTTCTTTTGTCTCGAGAAATGTATCCTTTGGCGTTAGATATGATGTCTTGTATGATTCAACAAGAAGCGTGTACAGCTCTGCATGGTCTCCCGTTATTGGCTTTTATTTCTAAACCACACTTTTTGCCACTCTCTTTTTAAAACCAGTAATGTGACATGCTTTGCTATTAATTCTGGTTCTGTTTCTGTTATAGATTTCAAAGTTTTCTCAGGTATATCAACACGATAAAGAAAATTAAGATAGGTTCCGAAATCAGCAGTCATCAGTTGAAAGAGAAAAACATACATTTCAAGAACCAATTCCTTGGCTGAAATATCCTTATCACAAACAAACATGGCTCCTGCAAGATCTGCATCTTTAGTAATTTGTTGGATCAGGTTTTTTAGCAAATCATGGGATTCGATTTGTTCTATAAGTGCTATTTCTCCAGGTGATTCCATGGTCACTAGGTTTTCCGAGTCATCAAACTCATGGCAAAATCTTTCAATAACTCCTGTTTTGACTGATTCAGTGAAAGGGCGTCAATATCAGCCAAAGCCTTGATGGTAAATTTTTCTATTTCTGCTAATAGCAATTCTGCTACTCCATATTTTAAAAATATTGACTTTACCTCAGCAATCTTCTTATCCTCGTCGTATGTATTTCCGTAAAGATGCAATAAATGTTCTTTGTCCTTGGAATCGGCAAGCTCCAATGCCTTTATATAAAGAAAGGTCTTTTTACTTTCAATAATATCTCCTCCTATTTTCTTACCAAAATCCTGCGCCCCAAATGTGTCGAGATAGTCGTCCTGCAATTGAAATGCAAGTCCAAGATTCAATCCGAAATTGTAGATCCCATTTTGATCTTCAAGGGAAGCTTTACAAATAATAGCCCCCATTTTCAAAGATGCACCTACTAGAACCGCAGTCTTATAACTGATCATTTTAAGGTATTCATCAAGCTCAACTTTGGGCATAGTTTCAAAATCTATATCCAGTTGCTGTCCTTCACAAACTTCCAAAGCCGTTTTATTATACAAAGTAATCAAAGCCTTAAAAGTCTTTCCGTCATAATATTCCAACCGTTGATTCGATTGAATCATCAAAGCATCTCCCGAAAGAATGCCGGTATTGAGGTCCCATTTCTTATGGACCGTTACTTTACCTCTTCTCAAGTCAGCGCTGTCCATAATATCATCATGAATCAAAGTGAAATTATGAAACATTTCTATGGACAATGCTGCCTCCAACCCCTCTGAGATGTCACCGCCAAACAAATCACAACTCATCAATACAAGAATTGGCCTCATTCTTTTCCCTCCCAGAGACATAATATAGTCAATCGGTTCATACAAATTTTTGGGCTCGCTTTTAGATAGATTCTTGGTCATAAAATTCAAAAAGGCCTCTCTGTAGTTTTCTATATTCACTGCTTATGTTTTTGGTAAAAATAATTAATCTGCTTGAATAGCGTTGTTTACAAAAGCTAAAATTATTCAAAATTAAAAAAAGATCTTAATTGTAACGGATGCACTTCAATATCGACAAATAGCTAATATGTTACTAAACTGTAAACTTTGGAAACTTTTTTTGTGTTTATAGTTTCCTTATTTATCTTTGCAGACTTATGAAAGACAAAATATTGCACAAAGCGGCTGACCTGTTTTTAAGTTTCGGCTTTAAAAGCATCACCATGGATGATATTGCCGCGGATCTTGGTATGTCTAAAAAAACGATATACAGTCATTTTTCAACAAAAAAGAAACTCGTTGAAGCCTCGACGTTTTATATATTGGAACGGGTTAATGAGACGATTTGTTCCATTTTAGATGCGAATTATGACCCCATTGAGGAGACCTTTACAATTAAATCAATGATCAATAATTTATTGAAAAATGAAAAATCCTCTCCCTCTTATCAACTTCAAAAATACTATCCAAAGATTTATAAACAAGTTCATGAAAAGCAATTTGAGGCCGTACAAAGTTGTATAGTGGAAAACTTAAAAAGAGGTATCACCGAAGATTATTATCGTAAAGACATAGACATAGATCTTATTACTCGCTTATTTTTTAGCGGCAATATGAATCTTACCAACCAGGAATTATTCCCTATCGATGTATATGAAATTTCTTCATTAAAAAACACATTCCTGGAATACCATGTCCGCGCAATTGCAACTGAAAAAGGGCTAAACACCTTAAAAAATATTCTTAAAAGATGAAAAAAATATACTCCTTATTATTACTATTACTATTGAGTGTAACTATAAAGGCACAGGAAACTTACTCTTTCTCGCTTGACCAGGCAATACAATATGCTTTGGAAAATAATTATACTGTCAGAAATGCAGCCTTGGACATTGAAGCAGCTGAAAAACAAAAATGGGAAGCCACTTCCTATGGCTTACCTCAAGTAGATGCTGGAATTGATTATCAGAACTGGATCAAACAACAAGTGTCCTTCATACCCTCCGAGATCATCGGTGGTGATCCCGGGGAATTTACACCTGTTGTTTTTGGAACGAAGCAGAATATGAACGCCAAGGTAACGGTGAATCAATTGATCTTTGATGGTTCCTATCTTGTTGGATTACAATCCGCCAAGACATTTCTTATGATTTCAAATCTGGCTAAAGAAAAAACAGAACAAACGATCAGAGAGGCTGTTATCAATGCTTACGGAAACGTGGTTGTAGCCCAGGAAACATTAGAGATATTGTACAAGAATAAGGAGGTTTTGGAAAAAAATCTAAACGAAACACGAATTTTGTTGCAAAACGGATTCGCTGAAGAACAAGATTTTCAACAGCAACAAATTACATTATCAAGTATCGACAACGAAATAAACAGATCTTCCAGACTTGAGGTTATTTCGAAGCAGGCATTAAATATAACCTTGGGTATTCCAATTGAATCTGTAGTAGAACTTACTGAAAACCTAGAGGGTCTAGCCTTAAAAAGCACTGATTTACAAATACTTTATAAGGATTTTGAGATAGAAAACCATGTAGATTTTAGAATTGCCGATAACCAAGTATTATCTGACGAATTACTGGTTAAATATGAAAAAAGCAAAAGCATTCCTTCAATAAATGCCTTTGTGAATTACAATACTTTTCAATATGGCAATAACTTGATATTCTTTGATAATTTTGATGACAATTGGTTTGATTCTTCTCTATTCGGATTAAGTATGAAGATTCCTGTTTTCAGCAGTTTGCAAAGAAGCTCCAGAACGCAACAAGCTAAAATTAATTTGATGCAATCTGAGATTGATAAATATGAGGTTTCTGAAAACCTTAAACTTCAAGTAAGTACTGCCAAAAATAAATATCAGTTTTCTCTTGACCAGTTTCAGACTTCTAAAAAGAACCTGTCACTGGCTGAAAGTATTGCTGAAAAAGAACAAATAAAATTTTTTGAGGGCCTTAGCACGAGTATAGACCTGACCAATACACAAAACCAATTATTCGGATCCCAGCAAGATTATATCCAATCGATTCTGGAAATCATACAATCTAAAGTAGAATTAGAAAATGCACTTAACTTATTTTAACATGAAAAAGATATTAGCCCTATTTATTTTGCCACTCTTTCTCGTTTCCTGCGGAAGTGGTAACAAGCAAAGCATCGAAGCTGTTATAGAATCACAAAATATTGAATCAATCCGGACTAAAAAGGCTGAGTTGGTTAGCGAACAAAACTTAATTAAGGAAGACATTAAAAAACTCGATATAGCTATAGCGACGCTTGATGCAGGGAAAAAAATTCCTTTGATTACAACCTTTGAACTGGAATCAACGATGTTTAAGCATTTCCTCGAATTACAAGGTAACGTAACCACTAAAAATCTTTTGATGATTTATCCTGAATATTCAGGCGTTCTTACCAATGTATATGTTAAGGAAGGTCAAAAAGTAAACAAGGGACAAGTTCTTGCTAAAATCGATGATGGTGGGTTGAGTCAGCAACTGGCTCAGTTAAAAATCCAAGCTGAATTAGCCAAAACAACCTTTGAAAGACAGCAACGGTTGTGGGATCAGAAAATAGGGAGTGAAATGCAGTATTTGCAGGCCAAATCAAATTATGAGGCACAAGACCAGTCCATTGGGCAACTGGAGCAACAAGTAGCTAAAACTATTGTAAGGGCTCCTTTTTCAGGAACTATTGATGATGTATTTACGGAACAGGGCAGTGTTGTGATGCCTGGACAATCTGAATTAATGAGAATTGTTAACCTGGATCATATGTACATTGTTACGGATGTCCCTGAAAAATACATCTCCAATATAACCCGAGACAAAAAAGTGGAAGTTGAATTTCCAATTTTAGGTAAAAAAATTGATTCTAAGGTCAGACAGGTAGGTAATTTTATAAATCCAAACAACAGGACCTTTAAAGTAGAGATATCAATCCCTAACAAAGACAAATCCATCAAGCCTAATCTTACGGCAAAATTAAGAATTAATGACTATTCCAATGACGCCGCCTTGTTGATCCCGCAGGGAATTATATCTGAAAATGCAAGTGGAGAACAATACATTTATGTCATAAAGGAAAAAGTTGGGAACGATGAAGCAAAAGCTGAAAAAACTGTTATAAAAACAGGACTTACCCAAGGTGATTTTATAGAAGTAACTAAAGGTTTGCAGCCTGGTGACGAAATTATTTTGGAGGGTGCCCGAAGCGTCAATGATGGGCAAAAAGTGAAAATAATCAACCAAGACTCCTAATTATGGTGAAACAGAAAAAAGTACTCGATAAAGAGTTCGGTTTATCCTCATGGGCCATAAATAATAAAACGACCATATATGTGGTTATCTTAATCATCCTGTTTTCTGGATTGTCTTCCTATAACAGTATGCCAAGAGAAAGTTTCCCTGAAGTTAAGGAAACCAAAATATATGTGAGCTCTATCTATCCTGGAAATACTGCAGAAGATGTTGAAAAATTGTTGACAGATCCTATTGAGGAGAAGCTTAAAACGGTTAGTAATGTCGTTGAAATTACCTCCACATCTCAGGAAGATTATTCTATGGTCATCGTAGAATTTGATGAGAACATCAGTGTCGATGACGCGAAACAAAAAGTGAAAGACGAAATTGATTCAGAAACTGCCGGAGAAGATTGGCCTACCTTTAACGGTGCCAAAGTTGAGCCCAATGTTTTTGAGTTGACACTTTCTGAAGAAATGCCAATTCTTAATATTAATATTTCAGGTGATTATCCGGTTGAACAACTTAAGAAATATGGAGAGTATCTGGAGGATGAAATAGAAAGTCTTTCTGAGATCAAACAAGTTGACATCAGAGGTGCACAAGAAAAAGAAGTTGAAATCGCCGTTGACATCTATAAAATGATGGCTGCTAAGGTAAGTTTTGACGATGTCATCAATGCTGTTAATAATGGGAATATAACCATGTCTGCTGGTAATCTTGTGTCTAGTGGCCAGAGACGTACCATAAGAATAATAGGTGAAATTGAACGCCCCTCAGATCTTGACAATTTTGTTGTGAAATCTGAAAACAATAGCCCTATTTATCTGAAAAACATTGCAGATGTTTCCTTTAAAGAGAAAGAAAGAACAACCTATGCCCGGGAATTTGGCGCTGTTGTTGTGATGCTTGATGTGAAAAAAAGATCAGGTAAAAACATGGTGGATGCTGCTGAAAAAATTCAAAACATTGTTGAGGACGCAAGAATCAATGTATTTCCCAGTGATCTGAAAATTACCATAACCAATGATCAATCTCCCAAAACCATAGGTCAGGTAGATGATCTGGTAAATAATATTGTTTTTGGAATTATTCTGGTGGTTACCGTACTGATGTTCTTTTTAGGATTTAGAAATGCACTTTTTGTGGGGTTTGCCATTCCTATGTCAATGCTTATGTCTTTAATGATTTTAGATGCCTTAGGGTATTCTATGAATACCATGGTCCTTTTTGGATTGATCATGGGGCTTGGTATGCTGGTGGATAATGGTATTGTTGTTGTGGAAAATGTTTACAGGCTGATGGATGAAGAAGGGATGAGCAGAAAAGAAGCCGCAAAAAAAGGGATTAGTGAAATTGCCTTTCCAATCATCATTTCTACAGCGACAACAATTGCGGCCTTTATCCCCCTTGGGCTTTGGCCTGGTATCATGGGAGATTTCATGATCTATCTTCCTATTACGCTATCAGTGGTATTAGGATCATCACTTTTTGTAGCCATCTTTTTTAATTCAGTAATGGTTTCTCAATTTATGAGCACTGAAGACAAGGATATGACTCCTAAAAACATATTCACTATTACTGGTATATTGGCCCTGTTTGGTATTCTAATAATGGTTATCGGGGGGCAATACAAAATATTTGGTTCACTTATGTTGACCACAGCCATCCTGCTTTGGGTTTACAGGTTAGTCCTTAGAAAGATGGCAAAATATTTTCAGAACAATATTTTGACCAAAATGGAAATCTGGTATGAAAAGACTTTGAAATCAGCGCTTAGCGGATGGAAGCCTTATGGTATTGCCATAGGAACTGTGATCCTGCTCCTCCTGGCATTTGCGGGTTTTGGAGCTTCTGTAATGACTCAAAGAACCAAGGTTGAATTTTTTCCGGATAATGTTCCCAATCAGATCATTGTTTATATAGAATATCCGCAAGGAACAGATATTGAAAAGACGAACAAAATTACTAAAGAAATTGAATCACGTGTATATTTATTTCTTAATGCAGATGAATACCGTGATAATGATTACAATTTCATGGTGGAAAGCACCGTTTCTCAGGTCGGGGAAGGGGCAGGTAACCCGGAAACTGATGCGGGATCAGCTGCTGAGATGCCTCATAAATCAAAAATTACAGCCTCTATGCGCGAATTTAAGTTTCGAAAAGGCATGGATAGCGAAAAGCTGAGACAACAAATACAGGAAGCACTTGTTGGTATTTATCCTGGCGTAGCCATAAGTGTTGAAAAAGATGCCAATGGACCGCCGGCCGGGTACCCGATTAATATTGAAATAGAGGGTGATGACTACGCTGAGTTAATTCAAACGGCTGATAAAATGAAGGATTTTATCAATAGACAGAGTATTCAGGGTATTGATGAGTTAAAAATTGACGTCAATCGCTCAAAACCTTCAATGTACGTTGCCATTGATAGAAGAAAAGCTGGAGAGCTGGGTGTAAGTGCCGGCCAAGTTGGTCAGCAATTGAGAAATTCAATCTTTGGTTCAAAGGCAGGTGTTTATAAGGAAGCTGGCGAAGATTATGACATTTATGTAAGATTCAATGAAAGGGATAAATATAATAAAAGCGCCATTTTCAATCAGAAAATTACTTTTAGAGATCCGGCAACGGGAAAAATAAAAGAAGTTCCTGTATCAGCTGTTACTAGTCAAAAAAACAACTCTGGTTTTAGCGCTATCAAACACAAGAGTGCAAAAAGAGTAGTCACCTTGTATTCAGCGCTTTCGCCTGGTTTTACTGATGCTGGTGTGATTGTCAACAGAATCCAATCTGAAATGGAAGGGTTCTCCGATCTTCCAACTGGAGTAAATATTGACTATACGGGACAAATTGAGGAGCAGAATAAGCAAATGGCCTTTTTAGTAGGTGCCTTCTTCTCTGGCTTAGGACTCATCTTTTTAATCCTGATCTTTCAATTTAACTCTGTATCAAAACCCGCAATTATCATGTTGGCTATTTTCCTAAGTTTGATAGGTGTTTTTGGTGGTTTGATCATTACTGGAAACTCTTTTGTGATCATGATGACAATGGTAGGTATTATTTCCCTCGCAGGTATTGTGGTCAATAATGGGGTCGTTTTACTCGATTATACACAGTTACTGATCGATAGAAAAAAAGCGGAGCTGGATCTCGATGAAGACGCATATCTCGATAATGAAAATTTATTGAACAGTATTATTAAAGCTGGTAAAGCAAGATTAAGACCTGTGCTACTTACCGCTATTACCACAATACTAGGTTTAATTCCTTTAGCTATAGGATTCAATATAAATTTCTATACTTTGTTTACTGAATTCGACCCTCAGATCTATGTTGGAGGGGATAATGTAGTGTTTTGGGGGCCATTAGCAAAGACCGTGATATATGGCTTATTGGTCGCTACTTTTTTAACATTAGTCGTTGTACCTATACTCTTTTATTTGATCACTAGATTTAAGATGTGGTTGCGGTCAAAAACGCAGCCGTCAGTGACGGTGTAGGTAATGATTTAATGTTGCAATGCTACAATGCTGCAATGCATGAATGCGTGAATGCGTGAATGCATGAATGTGGGAATGTGGGAATGTTATTGTTTAAATTAAACTTAAAACTTAGTACTTAAAACTTAGTACTTAAGACTTAGCACTTAGTCCTTAGTCCTTAGTCCTTAGTCCTTAGTCCTTAGTCCTTAGTCCTTAAAATTTAAACGATCAGAACCAGAAACCTACGTTGATATACCAAAAATTTTGATTGTTGTCTGGGTTCCAGGAATAAACCAATTCAACGGGTCCAATTATGGTATTTACACCATAACCTGCGGCAAAACCTGTTTTTGTGTCTTCAAAAATTCTACCATCGTTCCAGAGATCTTCATTTACCCTTCCAAAATTACCCGTAAAAGAAAGAAAATTCTTTTTGAATAGCTCATACCTTACTGTAAGTGCCGTTCTTAAAAATGCAGACTCGTTTAATTCGGCAAAACCATAGCCATAGAATGGTACGAAAGTATTGATATAATTTTCATTATACCCTCCAAGGTGATAATCGAGCACCTCATTATCATTATTCCCCAATGTTAGTCCTGCCTCTGAAAGGATATGAAAGGTGAGTTTATTGAAAAAAGTATGGGCAAAGCCAAGCCTCCCATATAATTGAGAAAAAGCAGTAAAATTTTCATTATAATTACTCGAAGCTCCATAAAGGAGGTATTCCGTATTCAAAAACACGCCTTTTTTCGGAAAATACTTAGTGTCATAAGTATCAAGCATAATCTTACCAAAGGCATTTAGAAAATGACTTCTTTCAAAATAGAGTCGATTGGTTTCATCATTAATTATTTCATCGGTATAAGTGTTCAAAAATTTATGCTCAATTCCAATTCTAAACGCCCAGCGATCTTTGATTGTTGATTGCAGGAATAACCTCGTCGTAAAATCTATATATCGCAAAGGAATCATTGAGCCTGAATTAAGTGGTGCATTATTTCTAATTATCGGAAGCGCACTTGGAGCCACATCTGATTTGAAAGTATTATATCTTGTATTCAATCCAAAACTCCAGTTAAAGCCATTATCATAGAAGTAATCAATATTATACCTGATATTGTCACCAACTACAAAATCAGCAGAAATAAAGTCATTCTTAAAGAACAGATGCTTGTTCGTTAAATTTACAAGTATTCCTGTTTTATAAAGATCATCGTAATGCGCTCCAAATTGAATTAATGTCTCTTCATTAGTTTCGGTAATTTCAAATTCAACATTGATACCTCCTTCAACCTTGATGAACTTATAAAAGATACTTTCAAAATTCCCTGTCGCTGTTAAAATATCAATTCCTCTCATAAAATCCTTTCGGCTGATAATTTCATTCTTTTCAATGCCTAATTTCTTTATGCAGTATTTATCAGTATAGTTCCTGTTACCCTTGATCAGGATCTCATTGAATATGAATTCATCTTTAAACGAATAGGCGCTAATGGATCTATCATGAATAACTCCTTTTTGTTGAGCCGCTAATGCTATAAGTTGATCTTCGACCTTTTCCATGGCAAGGTCTCCCCTTCTCATAATTTCTTCACTCTGGTCAAACGAAAAAGTGGTGAACTCATCTAATTCAGGTCTTATATATAGATCTGATTGCTCGATCTTCTCTTCCCATTTATTATACATTTGAAAACCTGCTATCTGCATCAGTATCTCTGGTAGTGTATTGAGATTTTCAATGTCTTTTAAACCTGCTGAAACATTGACCCCGATAATATAATCTACT
>CAJQNF010000041.1 GCA_905479625.1 uncultured Flavobacteriaceae bacterium
GTCCAGACCGCAACTTTTTTAAGAAAAGACAGTTGTGTTGTTAACATTAAGCCTTCGGGTTTAAATAGTTAGCTAATGAAAAACTTCAGGGAGATCTGAGGTTTTTTTGTTTTTAAGGGGTATATGAACTTTTATGCCTCGTTTTTTACTCACTTATTCGTATAAACCCTATAGTCAATAGGGGTTTGTCTAATAATCTTCTTTCAGAAGGGTAATCCTTCCTATAACATATTTATCCCTTGAAAGGGTGCTGCCAAGGGTGCATTATTTTCCAAGGGTGCATAATTATTAACCAAACTATATATCATGAAAACACATAAAATATTTATACGATTCGGATTAATTTCCAAAAGATTGAACCAAAAAGGTTGTGCTGCAATTCAATGTAGGAATACTTACAATAAGGACTATAAACTGGATACATGAGAACATTCATCTTTGGAAGGAGGTGAATGATTAGCGGATTTTTTCCATCGTTAGAATAAATCTTGGACCAGCACTAAACCTGATACCTTCGACCTCGCCAGAATCATCTAATGCCAAATGATAAAACCCGCCTAAAGTCATAAAATGATAAATATCAGTGGGGTAAAGGAAGATGTTTGATTGGGAGCTAAGAGTCCCGTCCAGACCAAAAAAAAACCCGAATGAAAAACATTCGGGTTTATACATTTTTTTAAACCGTTGAAAGTTCGTTATACTTTTGACCTAGCTTTGCGAGATTAGCCTTCATTAAATCATCAGGGGTCATTGCAATATTAAATTCACAATTTGCCTCAAAGTTCAAAAACCAAGGCTCTACAATAGATGGGATTGAAGAGGCATCCAATACCTCAACTACCATTACGGCTCCTCGTTTTCCATCCTGTTCTGTGAAGAATATACTTTCTGGTTTGACATCTTCAAGAACTTGACGAATGATGTCGCCAGCCGTACCATTTCTTACCATAGAATTAAAAGGTTCAATTGGGAAAGCAACGTTAACTAACATTTTCATGACTTTAAAGTTTAAATTAATATTCCTTGAATTATAAAATTGACCTTTTTATTATAAAAAAGCAAATGAGCTAGGACCAGAATGTTATATTATTGTCCGAAGGGAGTTCATTATTTATCAAGGAAATAACTAGATTGTAAAACAATTGATTACATGGGTAAGAAGAGTGCCCTTCAGACCGCAAGAATAAGTATTAAGCCTGCCTGCCGCAGGCAGGTTTTAAGGACTAAGGACTAAGGATTAAGGACTAAGGACAAAGGACAAAGAAAAAAGTAATTTCACTTAACATATGCCTCCGGCATACAGGCTTGATACTTCGAAGCGAAAAACTTCAGGGAAATCTGAGGTTTTTTTGTTTTATAGAGTTTCCTGTTTGATTTGAATTCAGCTGTTTAAGGTTCTCTTCGAAGCTTATATTTCAATTATACTTATATTTGGCTTATCAACTAAACTCATGTTATGAAAAGACTTTTTACGCTATTTATTCTGCTTATTTCCGTTTCAGTTTTTGCTCAAAAAAAAATACTTGACCATTCAGATTATGCCTTATGGAATACCATCAAAGGCTCGACTTTAGCGCCGGATGGGGCCTATGTCTTATTTTCTTTGGAAAAAGGAGAAAGAGATAATTTCCTAAAAGTGAAGGATATCGGAGGCACAACTGTTTTTGAACATGAACGAAGTTCAAAAGGAAAGTTTACCTATGATTCTCATTTTGTTTTGTTTACTATTGAAGCATGGAAAGACAGTGTAACAGCTATGAAAAGCAGAAAAGTAAAAAAGAAAGATCTTCCCAAGGACTCACTAGGTATTTTGAATCTCAAAACAAATAGTTTGACTAAAATCGGGAATATAAAATCTTATAAACTTCCGGAAGAATGGTCAAGTTATGTTGCTTATCAATTGGAGGAAATAACCAATGAAAATGAGAAGAATGATGATGAGGAGGGAGAAAAAGATTCGATCCCAGAGAAAAAAGAAGAGAAAAAGAAAACCAAAAAAGTTGGAAAGAAAACTGGCTATCATGTTGTATTGAGAAATCTGGAAACCCAAAAAGAGGATACTTTGAAATTCGTCACCCATTTCACATTTGCAAAAAAAGGAAAATGGTTTGCCTACACCTCTACGGGAATCGATAAAGATGCTGATGCAGGCGTATTTGTTATAAATCTTGAAGATGGGGGAAACAGCAACATTCACAGTGCCAGAAAAGCTAAATACAATCAACTGAAATTCAGCGAATCAGGTAAAAATCTTGGTTTTGTAGTCGATACCGATACGACTAAAATTCAGATCAGGCCCAACGAGTTATACTTATGGTCAGCTGGAAAAACAAGGGCCGAAAAACTAGTCGATTCTGAATCTGCACCTTCGGGTTATCTAGTCTCCTCTGATGGTCAAGTGAGTTTTTCCAAAGACGAATCAAAACTGTTTTTTGGGTTGCGTAAACCACCGATTGTCAAAGACACTACCTTAACCGATGAAGAAATTGTAAACGTTGAAGTATGGACCTACGATGAACCACGACTCTATACGGTTCAAGAATTACAGTTGAAAAACGACACCCTGCGATCTTACCAGACGGTTATTCATCTCAAAAATAAAAAGTTGGTGCAATTGGCAAGCACAGACTATCCCAACAGTGAGCTTGGTGATGAGGGTAATTCAACCTATACACTGGTTGGTACAACCTTACCCTACGAATTGGAAAGCCAATGGAAGGGCTATCGTGAAAATGACTATGCGATCATTAACACAGCAACAGGTGAGATCAAGATGGAAGTCAAACGCTCATCCAGAATGAGGTTTAGTCCTAAGGCAACATATACTTTTGGCTATAATGCTATTGACAGCACGTGGTATACGTATGATATCAATTCAAAAGCTTACACAGCTTTGACCAAGGGTAAAGTTTTTTATGATGAATTGAACGATTCCCCAAAGTATCCATCATCTTATGGTCTGGCTGGCTTTACTAAAGATGACGCTTCGATGATTCTTTACGACCGATATGACATTTGGGAATTCGATCCTAAATCAGGTTTAGGAAACCGATTGACTAAAGGCCGTGAAACTAAAACGAAATACAGATACGTTAAACTTGACGACGAAGAACGCTTCTTAGATCCGAAAGGAAAATGGCTGCTGACTACTTTCAATGAGGAAACCAAAAACTCGGGTTATGCGTCGTATAGTCCTAAAAACAAAAAGCTCGTTTCTTTGATTTCAGGGCCCTTTCGTTATGCGAACACCAAAAAAGCAAAATTGAGTGAACAGTTGCTGTTTACAAAAGAATCGTTTGAAGTGTTCCCTGATTTGCATACCAGTGACATGAGTTTTAATAAGACAACTGTGCTAAGCAATGCCAATCCACAACAAAAAGACTATAATTGGGGTACGATTGAATTGGTAGATTTTACATCACTAGATGG
>CAJQNF010000042.1 GCA_905479625.1 uncultured Flavobacteriaceae bacterium
AGAAGCGAAAGTATAAAATTTAAATGAGTTAACGATGAGAAAAGGAATACATCCAGAAAATTATAGAATGGTAGCGTTTAAAGACATGTCTAACGGAGATGTTTTTTTAACAAAATCAACTACCAATTCAAAAGAAACTATTGATGTAGAAGGTGTTGAATACCCATTGATCAAATTAGAGATCTCTCGTACATCTCACCCATATTATACAGGTAAAATGAAATTGGTTGATACAGCTGGTCGAATTGACAAGTTCAAATCTAAATACGCCAAATTCAAAAAATAAGAATTTATTTCTTTATATATCTTATCTTAAAAAAGCCCTTTTGATCTCAAAAGGGCTTTTTTATTCATGGTAAACCATGAAATTTATCAACATTTCCGGGTATTTTTACCAAAATTGTTAGGATAAGACGGTTTAATTTTTAACTTTGTTTTAAGATTGGTTACCGGCCTTTGGCAAAGTAATTGATTTACCCCTTGTAATAACTCCCCTCAAATAACGTTAGTAAATATATAGATTGAATTTAAATATTCGATTTGTAAACTATTTAAACTAAATAAGGATCATGGAGATAAGCGAGGTGAAAGTTAGAAATGAGTTTTTTGTGTCAGCATTATTCGTTGAGAGTACGATGACTGATTACTTATCTGAAAAACTCAATATCAAAGATAGTATCAATTCTGAATTATTGGGTAATCATAAAAAAGCCCTTTCATTCAGTCAAAAAACAGATGCAATTTTGGATTCGTTAAACTTCTCTATTATAGACAAAAGTAAATTGTCGGTCTTTAGAGAAATATACATGGAATTCATTGAAAATTCAAATGCACCAACTCTAGAAGCAAGTTTTACTTCTGATGACAATAATGATGATTTTTTACTCATCCTTTATCCTCAGAATGATTATCTACCGAGAGAAGAGAAATTGATTAATGCATGTTACCAGCTCATTGGCGAGGTTTCTGAATTGGTTGCAGAACAAACTAATGAACCTGAGGTCAAACTAACTAAAAGAAATCGTTATTTCAATATTGAAAACTTAAAAATTGGAAAATTTGTCGCACTATTTTCCTTTTTATTTATCTCATAATCTAATATATATTAGAGCTAAAAATGACCGCAATAGCGGTCATTTTTTTTTGCTAAATTTACACCTATCAGAAAGTACTATGGGAAAAATATATAGACAAGCCGTTATGGCAGTGATTATCAATAATGAGTCAAAAGTACTTATAGGCTATTCGCCGCGTGATAAGAGTTATAAATTTCCTCAAGGCGGACTTGAAGGTGAAGAGGATCTAATTACTGGAATTCAAAGAGAGCTCAAAGAAGAATTGAATTATCATTTGTTCCATGACCATATCCTGGAAGTATATGAAGAAAAAGTAAGATACCCTTTTCCTCCGGATTGCCATCCTGTCTATATGGGTCAGGAACTGTCTATAGTAAAGATCAAACATCGATCTGAAGCCCAGACCATTCCTCAGGATGATGAATTTGATGAATTACTATGGATCTCTCCTAAAGATATTACAGCTTATAACTATGAATATCGCTCAGATGCCTATCAGAAAGCACTTCTTATCTGTGGCTTGATTTAGGAAGCAGGTATTACAAGATCAAACTCTAACCTTAATGGCTTTAGCACGTCAACCAAAAGAGGAATAAGTTCCTCTCCATAAATCTCATAGAATTCAGAAAAATTAGCCTGTCTTTCCTGAAGGCTCTGCTTGGGAAATAACTGATCCTGAACATTATTGATACGCAAAACAATTTCTTCAAACTTTCGCTTCTGAGCCCTTAATAACCTTTTTTCAAGCTTATCCAGGCCGTTTAACTGCTTCTTTTCTTGAGCCAATACAGCTCCGCTAAAGGATTTGTCCGTTTTATCAGATAATAATTTTAATTGACTGAACATCTCTTTAAGTTCTGTTCGCTGTTTTGAAAAATCAATATCAAGGTCTGAGATTTCCTTTACCTTTTTCTTGATTAAATCGTTTTGTTTTAGAAAAACTTCCTGCTCGGATATTTTTAATGCGGCTAATTTTTGATACTGCTTCTTGTTAATGATCAAAACTGAATTCCGCAGCAGTAATATCGGAAAAGGGACCTCTACACGATCAAAGAAACCCTTGAGTTGCATCCAATATGCCATCTCTCCACCTCCTCCAATATAACATAAGTTCGGTAAAATAACCTCTTGAAATAAGGGCCTCATCAACACATTCGGACTAAACTTTTCCGGTGAAGCCATAACCAGGTCCATCATTTCCTGTTTTGTAAAGACAAGCTCTGTATTATTGATCTTATAAACGCCCTCCTCGAACAGGATCCGTTCTCTCAAATCCTTATCCAGGTAAAACAAATTGATCTCTCTTGGATTGACCTGTATTGGATAGGAGGCTCCTAATACCTCGTTCGTTTCACTAACCTCTTTAAAACAGGTTTGTTGGGTCAATTCTTCATTGATATAAGGAATGAACAAAGTTTTCAAACCGGGATCATCACCATCAATGATTAGCAGACCATATGCCGCAAAAAGTTCATTAGCCAAGTACCTGGTAGCTTCGGTTAAAGTAGGATGATTCAAATAAGCATCCCGAAATAATTGTTTTAGTCGGGCGGCATGTTTATTATGTCCGAATATTTTCTCTATTTTTTCAAAAACATGATTCAGGCCTTCAGTGGATATTCTTCCAACTCCACCCTGAACGTCCTTGTCCCACTTTATCTTGCTACTTTTATAATTGAAATAACAGATCTCTTCAAAATCATGATCTTCGGTAGCCATCCAATAAACAGGTACGAAATTTTTATCCGGAAAATTCTCTTTAAGCTCACGGGCCAGATTGATCGCCGAAATAATCTTATAAAGAAAGTATAGCGGACCGGTAAAAAGATTCAGTTGATGTCCTGTGGTCACTGTAAAAGTGTTTGCATCCTTTAAAAGCAGAAGATGCTCCATACTCAGGTCAGACAACTTTAGATGTTTAGTTTGCTCTTTTAGACAAGTATATAGGACTTCCCTGCCATCCTGACCAAAGGACTTTGACTTTTCCTCAATTTGATTCCTGAATCCCTCAATATTTGGAGAATTATTATAAAACTGTTTGACAACCTCCTTTTGATCAAGGTAATCACACATGATCTTTGAAAAATAACCTGTATCCTGAAATTTAATAGTTGAATTGATTGATCCCAATGAATTGAAGTTTTTAGTAAAAATACATCTTTTTTGATCTTAAAAAAGAAGGTCATAATTTTTTAACCTTGTTTTAAGACGGTTTAGGTGATATACAATGCTAAAATGCTACAATGCTACAATGCTACAATGCTTAAAAGAAATATTATTTATGTCTTGTCCTGATTAAAGTTTAGACAACAAAGTCGACAAAAATTAGGAAAACAAAGTGAATCCTTCAATGATTCAATATATCATTACGTAACTGGTTCCCCGTACAAATCGAAATCGGTGGCTTCAGTTATTTTAATATCTATGAACTGCCCAACCTGAAGGTAGTGCTTCGTCGCATCAACAATGACATTATTATCCACATCAGGGCTATCAAACTCTGTACGCCCAATAAAAAAATTACCTTCTTTCCGATCAAAAATACACTTAAAGGTTTTGCCTAATTTTTCCTGGTTCAGATCGAAAGAAATCTGACCCTGAATTTCCATTAATTCTGCAACACGCCTCTCCTTGACCTCCTCAGGAACATCGTCATTCAGCAAATAAGCATGGGTGTTTTCTTCATGAGAATAGGTAAAACAACCCATTCTTTCGAACTTAGTGCTTCTAACAAATTCCTTTAATTGCTCAAACTGCTCTTCGGTTTCTCCCGGATAGCCAGCAATAAAGGTAGTTCGGATGGCCATTTCAGGAACCATTTCTCTGAATTTTTTAATAAGATCGATGGTTTTTTCAGCATTATTGCCTCTTCTCATTGATTTCAGCAATTCTGAATTGATATGCTGCAATGGAATATCCAGGTAATTACATACCTTGGGCTCATTCTTCATTACCTCTAAAACATCTATTGGAAAGCCTGTTGGAAAAGCATAATGCAGTCTGATCCATTCTATTCCTTCTATCTTAACCAAAGCCAACAAAAGATCTGCAAGAGCTCTTTTCTTATAGAGATCTAAACCGTAATAAGTAAGATCCTGAGCTATTAAAATCAATTCCTTTACTCCATTGGCAGCCAGATTCTCCGCCTCAATAACAATTTGTTCGATTGGGGTTGACTTATGGCCTCCTCTCATCAAGGGAATGGCACAAAATGAACATGGCCTGTCACATCCTTCCGCAATCTTTAAATAAGCATAATGTTTTGGCGTAGTTGTCAACCGTTCACCCAGGAGCTCATGTTTATAGTCGGCCTCAAGAGCTTTTAGTAAATTAGGAAGATCATGAGTCCCAAAATACTGATCTACATCAGTAATCTCCTTTTCAAGATCCGGCTTATACCTTTCACTCAAGCAACCTGTTACAAAAACTTTATCAACGGTACCAGCCTCTTTCTTGTCTACATAATGTAAAATCGTATTCACAGATTCTTCCTTGGCCTTCCCAATAAAGCCACAGGTGTTGATAACAACGATATTACCATCATCATTTTCATCTTCATGCACAACCTCTTTGTTATTGGCTTTTAGCTGCCCCATCAACACTTCACTGTCATAGACATTCTTAGAACAACCTAAAGTGACAACATTGATTTTATTCTTTTTAGAACTTTTTGTTCTCATAATTTTCCTTCTTTCTTAATTCTAACCTACCTGCGGCAGGCAGGCTTCTCACTTCTCACTTCCTACTTCTCACATCTCACTTCTCACATCTCCCCTTCTACCTCCTACTTAAAAAATGAATCTACAAACTCGGTTTTATTGAATACCTGAAGATCATCAATCCCTTCTCCAACGCCAATATATTTTACCGGAATCTGGAATTGATCTGAAATCCCTATCACAACACCACCTTTAGCAGTACCATCAAGTTTGGTCACTGCAAGTGAGGTCACTTCGGTGGCCTTGGTAAATTGCTTGGCTTGTTCGAATGCATTTTGCCCGGTAGATCCATCAAGTACCAATAGTACCTCATCAGGTTTATCATCAGCTACCTTCTGCATAACTCTTTTAATTTTCGTCAACTCATTCATAAGATTGACTTTATTGTGTAAACGTCCAGCAGTATCAATAATCACTACATCAGCATCCTGTTTTACTGCTGACTGCAAGGTGTCAAAGGCTACTGAAGCCGGATCACTACCCATTTCCTGTCTAACCATAGGCACATCCACCCTGTCCGCCCATACCTGCAGTTGATCAATAGCTGCTGCTCTAAATGTGTCAGCTGCTCCAAGTACTACTTTTAAACCCTGTTTCTTAAACTGAGATGCCAATTTGCCAATGGTGGTCGTTTTCCCAACACCATTCACGCCAACTACCATGATCACATAAGGTCTTTCAGCTTCAGAAGGAATACCGAATTCAGTATCATTACCTACATTGGTTTTGGCCAAAAGAGCCGCTATTTCCTCTCTCAGTATACCATTCAATTCATCAGTTCCAAAATACTTTTCTCTTGAAACACGGGCTTCTATTTGTTCGATAATCTTCAAGGTGGTATTTACCCCAACATCAGAAGACACAAGAACCTCTTCAAGGTTATCCAACACATCGTCATCAACAGTTGATTTTCCCGCAACAGCTTTTGATAATTTATTAAAAAAGGAAGTTTTGGTTTTCTCCAGACCTTTATCTAAGGTTTCTTTCTTTTCTTTGGAGAATATTTTTTTGAACAAACTCATGATTGGATTCTGATTAGATCGATTCTTTTAGCAGGGACAAAGTTAATTAAAATTCAGGGGATTATCACCTGGCCTAAAATCAAAAAAGCCACTTTCTAATAGAAAGTAGCTTTATGTATATTTTAAAAAAGTAAGGACTATTTCTTGCTCAAAAAATCGGTTACTTTACTTGGATCCATAATGCTTTCAACGAATGTATAAGCACCGGATTTTTCGGATTTTACCATTTTTATAGCTTTAGTCAATCTCTTTGACCCTGTTTGTAATGATGCTACTGATTTCTTTGCCATGACTCAATGTTTATCTGACATTCTCACAAAAGTGAAAATCTCTAATTATTTAATTTCTTTGTGAACTGTCATTTTCTTCAAAATAGGATTGAATTTTTTAATTTCCAATCTATCCGGAGTATTCTTTTTGTTCTTCGTTGTAATATAACGAGAAGTTCCAGGCTGTCCAGTAGCTTTGTGCTCTGTACATTCCAATATTACCTGTATTCTATTTCCTTTAGTCCTTGCCATCTTCTTATTTTTTTAGAAAACCATTAGCTCTAGCTTCAGCAATAACTGCTTCAACACCTTTCTTATTGATATTTTTTAAAGCCCTGGTAGAAACCTTTAACGTTACCCATTTATCTTCAGCTGGTAAATAAAAACGCTTTTTTACCAAATTAACTTTGAATTTCCTTTTGGTTCTATTCAAAGCGTGAGATACGTTGTTTCCAACCATTGCTCTCTTGCCCGTTAACTCACATACTCTTGACATTTCCTGACTGTTTTAATTCTTGTTTCAAAACGAGGTGCAAAATTAAATATTCTTTCCTAATCTGGCAAACTATTTACACTGTTTTTTAAAATTTCTTTTCTCAAGAGTTCTAATGCCTTGACAGAAGCTCTTTCAATTACTTTTGCTCTGGGTTTACCAAAGAAAAATTCTTCTGCATAAACACCTGACTGGCTTGCTATAGCTATAATAACTACACCAACCGTTTTATCTGTTTCATCTGTGGTCGGTCCGGCATTACCTGTGGTCGACACAGCATAATCTGTCCCAAATAATTTCTTACAATGCAAGGCCATTTGCATCGCAACTTCCTTACTCACTACAGAATGTTTATTGATTAATTCCTGTTCCACTCCCAGTAACTTTGTTTTCACCTCTGCACTATAAGCCACTAATGCTCCCTTTAAGAAATTCGACGCTCCAGGAATACCCGTAATCATTTTAGAAATATGACCACCAGTACAACTTTCAGCCAAACTCAGAGTTTGACCTTCCTTTAATAGCAACTCATTGACAGTTCTTTCTATTGAAGTATTTTCTTCATCTCCCACAAAAATATCTTGCACTAAATCCTTCAATTCCTTAACTTTTTCATCCAGACTTGATTTTAACGGTGCTTCTTCTGCTCCTCTTGCTGATAATCTAAGTCGCACCCTTCCATATGAAGGTAAAAAAGCCAATTTGATAAAATCAGGTAAGTTATTCTCAAAATCAGTCAAACGTTCTGCAACCCTGCTTTCTCCCAATCCATAGGTATGAAGCGTCTTATGCATGATAAATGGGAAATGAAACTCTTCCCTAAGTTTGGGTAATACTGAAGTGGATATCAATCCTTTCATTTCATTCGGAACTCCGGGAAGAGAGATAAAAACTTTTTTATTTCTTTCAAACCACATGCCTGATGCGGTTCCCAAATGATTTTTTAAAATTGTTGCATTTGCCGGAAGCATGGCTTGTTGAAGGTCCATATCTGTAAATTTATATTTGATCCTTCCAAATAAATGCTTGATATGATTTTCGATTTCTTTATGATATACCAATTCATCATCAAAATATTCAACCAGGGTCAATTTGGTGATATCATCTTTGGTAGGACCCAGCCCTCCTGTCATTATTACGATATCTGCATTCCGTTCAGCTTCTTCAACAGCCATTAAAATATGTTCCTTATCATCTTGGATAGAAGTGATCTGATACACCGAAACCCCTATCTCATTGAGTCTTTGACCCAACCATTGTGAATTTGTGTCAACGATCTGTCCAATAAGAATCTCGTCTCCAATAGTGATGATTTCCGCCTTCATATACTGTTATTATTTTGGAGAACAAATATACTCATTGACAACTACAAATCATTTTTAATTTAAAACCTCTAATCCTTGGCTTTTGATTTTAATTTCTATATTTATCCACTAATCTTCAAAATAATAATTCATGAAAAAATCTATACCATTATCCATACTATTTATGATGATGCTTTTCTCCGGAATGACCCTGGAGGCACAATCCAATGCAGAGCTAGTGACATCTACAGTATCTAAAAGTGACATAGAGGGTCACATATATTTTCTGGCTTCTGACGAACTAAAAGGAAGACAAACAGGATCTGAAGAATTAGATATAGCAGCAGCTTATATTGCCAATACACTTAGGAAATTTGGGGTAAAGCCTGCCGGTGATGATAACTCCTACTACCAAAATGTTCCTATGGAAAAGGTATCTGCTCCTACAAAAATAACTGTAAAACTAAATGATATTTCCGGAGAGAAGTTTTTAGGTGTTTCTGTGAAAAATATTGATTTTAACGGGGACGCTATATTTCTTGATTTTGGATCTAAAGCTGATTTTGAAAAAGCTGATGTAAAAGGGAAACTTGTGATCGTAAAGGCTGGTAATGCAGAAACAAAGAATGTAAGATCCAAATTCAGGGCCGGAAGAGAGAAGAGAGAATTGGCTAAAAGCCATGGGGCAGCAGGATTAATAGAATTAGCCGAAGTGGATCAAAAAATGTATGACAGATATGCACATTATTTTAACGAGGCTCAAACTGGTCTTAAAAGCCCGGTAGCAAATGACAAATTTATTCACATCTGGATGATGGACGAAGGCATGTCAAGTGCTGCTAGCCTGGCCAGTTCAAAATCAATCAAAGCTGATCTAAAAGTGGAAGGGATAGTTGCTGAAGAATTTTCATCCAGAAATGTTGTCGGTTTTATTGAAGGCTCAGATCCTGAATTAAAAGATGAGTTTATTATCTATTCAGCACACTATGATCATGTGGGTATCGGCGAACCTAATGCTGAAAATGACTCCATATACAATGGCGCCAGAGATAATGCTGTTGGCACTGTTACTGTACTTAGCGTGGCTGAGAATTTGTCTAAATATCCTGTCAAGAGATCCTCATTATTTATCTTGTTTACAGGAGAAGAGAAAGGTTTATTAGGGAGCAAATACTATGCTGATAACCCGGTAATACCTTTGAATAAAATGGTATACTGTTTTAATAGTGACAATGGTGGCTATAATGACATAACTAAAATTACAATAATGGGACTACATAGAACTACCGCTGGTCAACACATCATTAATGCCGGTAAAGAGTTTGGACTTACGGTTATTGACGATCCGGCTCCGGAACAAAACCTTTTCGATCGGTCCGATAATGTCAACTTTGCTGTCAAAGGAGTACCTGCCCCAACTTTCAGCCTGGGCTTTACTGCATTTGATGAAGAAATCAATAAATATTACCATCAGGTAACTGATAATCCTGAAACTTTAGATTATGATTATTTGGAAAAATTCTTTAAGTCATATGTATTATCCTCAAGATTGATCGCCAATGATCCTCAAACACCATTTTGGACAGAAGGTGATAAATACTATGAGGCTGGTGTAAAGCTTTATTCCAAAAAGAATGAAGAAACACAAGTTTTGGATTGATCTATATTTTCAGTAAAATGTTAGGGTCAAAAATTAAAAAATTTTTGACCCTTTTGGATTTAATAGGATGAAAATATTTTAAGCCTTTTTTATTCTTGGGATTCTATTTACCAATTTCGAAAAGGGTACTTCACCAAACTGGAATTGTAATATTTTTTTTGACCGGTTACCTCCTCGCCTAACCAATGAGGCTTTTCGAATGAATCGTCTTCATTCTTTAATTCTACTTCGGCCATCACCAAGCCTTTGTTATCAAGGGCAAATTCATCAATCTCGAATATATATCCACCTAATTGGACAAAATAACGCTCCTTATCAATAATACCCGGCTCACAAATCTCCAATAAACTTTCAGCCTCTTGCCTTGAAATTTCTCTTTCCCATTCAAACCTTGTGGTACCCGATTCATTACCAATCCCCTTTACTGTTATAAAACCTGAGTCCGCAATAAGTCTGATTCTCACGGTTCTCTCTGGGACAGATGATAGAAATCCCTGTATAATACGCTCCTTTTTGAAGGCCTCTTTTTTGAATTCATGATTCAAAACCAAAAATTTTCTTTCTATTTCTTTATTTTTCAAATGCTATTTAACTTTAATTTGAAACATTTCTTTTCCTTCCAATGTTCCTTTTAATTGGTCATTCGTCTCTACCCGACCAACACCTGCAGGTGTACCTGTAAATAACACATCACCTATCTTAAGCGTAAAATACTGTGATACATAAGCGATCAGTTCATCGATCTTCCATAACATATGAGAAGATTCTCCCTCTTGAACTATCTCTTCATTTCTTTCTAATTGAAATCTTATATTTTCCAGGTTCAACACTGATTTATTACAAAATTTACCAATAACCGCACTGCCATCAAAAGCCTTGGCCTTTTCCCAAGGAAGTCCCTTTTCTTTTAAGCTACTTTGAAGATCTCTTGCTGTAAAGTCAATACCTAAGCCAATCTCTTCATAGTATTTATGGGCAAATTTTTGATCAATATGCTTCCCTATTCTATTGATCTTTACCAAGATTTCTACTTCATAGTGAATATCTTGAGAAAAGGGAGGAATAATAAAAGGGTTGTTTTTTAATAAAATGGCAGAATCCGGTTTCATAAAAATCACCGGTTCCGCTGGCTTTTCATTGTCCAGTTCTTCTATGTGTTTGGCATAATTTCTTCCTATGCAAATAATTTTCATA
>CAJQNF010000043.1 GCA_905479625.1 uncultured Flavobacteriaceae bacterium
ACCTGAAACCCATGTGCATAGGGATCATCGTCGTCATCGATAATAATCGTGTTATAGCCATAAACTTTCGCCCATCCCTGTATACTCGGTATAATGGCCGGTATATTTTTGATACTTGTTTCTTCTTCAACCCTGCCAATAAACGTAGAGCCAATATAACTTTCGTGTATAAAATCTTGTCCTTTTTTCAAATTTCCTTTGGCATGCAACTGGGCAAGTCTTGAAGAAGTGCCTGTTCCGCAAGGAGATCGGTCAATGGCCTTATCACCGTAAAAAACAGCATTTCTTCCAGATGATGAGGGATCCAGAGGATTTCCAGTCCATAACATATGAGTTGCATTTCTTATTGACTCGTTTTCCGGATGTATAAAATGATCCGGATATTTTTCATTAATTCTCTTTCTGACAATCTGAGAATATTGAATAATCTGCCCTGCGGTATAATCCTGTAATCCTGAATAATTCTTTTGAGGGTCAACAATAGCATAAAAATTACCCCCATAAGCAACGTCAAATACCAGCTCTCCAAGATCCGGACAGTCGACGGTTAAACCTTCAGCAGCCAGATAACTTTTGACGTTGATGAGTTTCACCCATGCTACCTTGCCATTCTTTTCTTTATATTCAATTTCAACCAATCCGGCCGGGGCTTCCATTTTTACTTTGCCTGGCACTTTAGGCTTGATCAGTCCCTCTTCAATCCCAATGGTTATTGTTCCTATGGTTCCATGTCCACACATAGGGAGACAGCCTGAGGTTTCTATAAATAAAATGGCAAAGTCATTTTCAGGATCATGCGGCGGGTAGAGAAAACTTCCACTCATCATATCGTGCCCCCGAGGCTCATACATTAAACCTCGTCTTATCCAATCATACTCCCTCATAAAATGGAGCCTTTTCTCATTCATATTCTTCCCGATAAGCTCAGGGGCTCCAGTGGTCATGACTCTAACAGGGTTCCCACAAGTATGTCCGTCAATACATTTAAATATGCTACGCGCCATCCTTCTTCTCCGCAATATATTGATTGATTCTTTTTTCCAGTATCGGCAAGGTGACAGTACCTTGTTCTAAAATGACCTCGTGAAACGCTCTAATATCAAATTCATTCCCAAGAGCTGCTTCTGTTTTTTTCCTAAGTTCTCTAATTTTTAGTTCTCCTATTTTATAGGATAAAGCCTGACCAGGCCAGGAAATATAGCGATCCGTTTCAGTTTCGATTTCATGCAGCGAAAGGGCCGTATTTTCTCTCATAAATTGAACCATTTCTTCTCTGGTCCAGCCCAAGGCGTGAACCCCGGTATCAACGACCAATCTGCAAGCTCTCCACATTTCATAGGTCAATTGCCCAAAGCGTTCGTATGGAGTCGTATACATCCCCATTTCTGCAGCCAAAAATTCAGTATATAAGCCCCAACCTTCACCATAAGCTGAGAGGTATAGATCCCTTCTAAAACTTGGAATACTGTCTCCTAATTCATTATTGAGACTCCCTTGTAAATGATGCCCAGGAACGGCTTCATGTACCGTCAAAGCTGGCAAGGTATAAAGTGTTCTGCTAGGCAGGTCGTAAGTATTCACCCAATAATAACCAGGCTCATTTTCTTCTCTTGATCCAACATATCTTCCGGCAGTATATTTTGGTGCAATAGCATCCGGAACCGGTGCAACGCCATAGGGCTTTCTGGGCAAGGTCATAAAAAACCTGGGTAGCTGCTCATCTGCTCTTTTCGCCATATCCCTTGCGATCATCATCAATTCCCTGGGTGTTTTGGCATAAAACTGCTCGTCCGTTCTGAGAAAAAGTAAAAAATCATCAAAGGATCCCTTAAAACCAACTTCCTCAATAATCTTTTGCATCTCGCCTCGGATTCTCTTCACCTCGCTAAGCCCGATGTCATGAATATCGTTTGCGGTATATTGTTTACTCGTGGTATAAAAATTAATCCTGTTTTGATAATAAGCAATACCATTTGGCGTCGCTGAAACGCCAAGTGTCGTTCTGGTTTCAGGGAAATATTTATCTTCAAAAAAAGATTTAATCCTTTTAAATTGAGGCGTTACAGATTGTTCAATACTTATTTTTGCGGCCTTAAGCACAGAGTCTTTTTGCTGCTCACTCAAATCGTTTGGCAGTTTCTTAAACGGCCCATAAAAATATGAATCTTTAAAATCATCCACCAGATGCATATCATAAGTACTTTCATAACCTTTAAAAATAACCCTTGGCTGAGAAACACCTTTTTTTAAACCCTTATCGATCAAAAGAAAATATTCATCAACATGTCTTGGCATGTCATTTAACAGATTCAGGTATTTCTTAGTCTGTTCGTAATCTTTTAGGGGTCTCACTCTGTAAACCAAACTGCTGTGAAATCCTGAATCAGACAATAAAGGATTCAGATACATCTCGAAATCATTATAATCAACCTTATTTTGCAATCTGAATTTCAATAGTTCATAAGAAATCTGTTCCGACGCTGAAAACTGAATTGTATCCAATTCATTTAATTCATCGAGGCAACCTGAGGCAAAATCAGCTTCAGCTTGAAAATAAGTCTCGTTGAACAAACCAAGAGGAAAATCATCCTTCTCATAACCTTTATGATCCTGGACCTTTTCTATGATATCAGCTAATAAATCGGTATCCTTTTTTTTGCCAGATTCACAAGCATACAAAAAGGATATGGTAAAAACGAACAGGATGATTTTTGCATTCATAAACTTATAGGGTATCAGTAGTTAATTGGTTGTTAACAAATCTTATAATGCCCAGTGGATTCTCATTTTTCAAAGCCGCTGGCAACAATTCATTTGGCCAATCCTGGTAACTAAAAGGTCTGACCCATCTGTTGATTGAAGTGATCCCCACTGCTGAGAATCTGCTGTCGGTCGAAGCCGGATAAGGTCCTCCGTGTACCATAGACGGGCAAACTTCAACACCTGTGGGTACCCCATTAAATATGATCCGTCCTACCCTGTTCCTAAGTGCTTCAACTACGCCAGAAAAAGCGTTAGCTTCATTACTATCTGCGATCAGGGTTCCTGTAAGCTGTCCTTCCAATTTTAAAATGATGGCTTCCAATTGTTCTTTATCCTGACATTGAACCACCATGGTAAAAGGACCAAATACTTCCTGGTGTAAGGCAGGGTTATCCAAGAAAACAGCTCCTTCAACGGTAGTCACTGCTTGCCGTGCTATATTGTCCCCGATGGTCTGTTCATATTCCGACACCAATTTCAGGCCTTTTTGCGCTAGCGCATTTCCTTTATTTTTATTGTAGGCACCTATAATGTTAGGATGCAACATGCAACCAGGTTCAATCATCACGATCTCTTCAGAAAGTCTTTTTATAAACTGATCGAGTGTTGCTCCTTTGATCCCAAAAAGTAAACCTGGATTTGTACAAAACTGACCGGTTCCAAGGGTAACAGAACCTGCATAGGTTTTGGCCAGAGCTTCTCCTCTTTCCTTTAACGCTTCAGGAAGGAAAACAACAGGATTTACACTACCCATTTCTGCAAAAACAGGGATAGGTTCTTCTCTTTTGGCCGCAAGATCATATAATGCTCTACCTCCTCTAATACTTCCTGTAAATCCAACTGCCTTGACCTTAGGATGCTGCACAAGTTGAACTCCTACTTCTATCCCACTGCTATTTAGATTAGAGAATACACCTTCTGGCATTCCTGTTCTTTCTGCCGCCTTAATAATCGCGGAAGCGACCAATTCACCCGTTCCGGCATGCATAGGATGAGATTTTACAATTACCGGGCACCCGGCTGCTAAAGCTGCTGCAGTATCTCCACCTGCAGTTGAATAAGCTAAAGGAAAATTACTTGCTCCAAAGACCACAACTGGCCCAAGAGGTATCATCATTTTTCTAATATCTGGTTTTGCGAGTGGGGCACGATCAGGCTGTGCCGTATCAATATGCGCATCTACCCAATCTCCTTTTTTTACAAGGTCAGCAAAACTTCTTAGTTGGAACATCGTTCTGCCCCGCTCACCCATTGCTCTTCCCTGAGGCAAACCGGACTCAGAACAATAGGTATTGATCAATTCGTCTCCCAAAGCCTCAATTTCATCCGCAATAGCATTTAAAAATTCACTTTTGCGTTCACCAGAATAATCTTGATAACATATAAAAGCCTTCCAGGCCAAAGCAACTGCCTTTTCGATCTCTTCTGTTGAAGCCTCGTAAAATTCAGATTCATTTTCTGTATTAGTGACGGGATCAAAGGTTTTAAAAATTTTACTTCCCTGGGCACTTCTTTTTGTACCGATATAGTTTTCTCCTGTAATCATATAATGTTTCACTTTATTTTTGAGTTTCTTTATTACCGACCGAACCACCTGCATATTCGAAACGGAATATTTTAAAATAAGACCCTTTATCTGATGAATCATTTGACCAGATTCAAGATCATAAGGGCTCGTCTACGGCATTTTACAGATTTTTATAATCCGGTAATAATGGTCTGTTTTTTATGGCCTCATCAATAATGGCTAATACTTTTTTTCTTTCGGCTCCGGCCAATCGCAATCTCGGCTCCCTAACATTCTCTGTCCCAATTCTAGTGGCCACTTCAGCCAACTTGATATTCTGTACTAATTTAGTGTTTATATCCAACTCTAACAACGGTAAAAACCATCGATAAATATCAATTGCCTCTTGCGTCCTTCCTGCTTTTGACAATTCATAAATAGCCACAGTTTCTGCAGGAAAGGCACATACCAATCCGGCCACCCAGCCATCGGCTCCAATCAACAAGCTTTCCAAAGCCAAAGTATCCACTCCGCATAAAATGGCAAGTCGATCACCAAATCTGTTTCTGATGCGATTGATATTTGAAATGTCTCTTGTTGACTCCTTAACAGCCTGAATGTTTGCGCAATCATTCAATAAATCTTCAAACATATCCATAGTGACTTCTATGCCATAATCTACCGGATTGTTATAGATCATAATAGGTAAAGAAGTGCTTTTTGCTACCTTTTTAAAATACGTTACCGTTTCTCGATCATCCGCTTTGTAACGCATCGGAGGCAACATCATCAAGCCACTTGCTCCGTCTTCTTTTGCCATACGTGCCAGTTCAATGGCAGCTTTTGTAGATTGTTCTGCAATATTGATAATCACAGGAACAGCTCCTCTTACATAAGAAACGGTCTCCCTGACTAAAGTTCTTTTTTCCAATTCTGTCAAAGTACTGGCTTCTCCCAGGGTTCCTCCCAAAATGATACCATGCACTCCGGCATCCAACTGGGCCTGAATATTTACTTTAAAATTGTCAAGATCAAGTTCATCATTGTCATTAAATTTGGTAGTTACCGCAGGCATTACCCCTTTCCATTGTATTGTCATCATTATAAATGTTTTTATGCAAAATTAGAATAAGATCACATGTCTCTGTTCATATAAATTAGCACATCATAGTACTATATTAACTCTATTTATAAATATTTATATATTTTTGATTAATATTTATCTAAAATAACCAATGAAAGTACTTCCTTTTAAAATTCCAAAACCTGAAAATGACACCTTGGTGGTTCAGGAAGATCGTGCAACAATGCTCTATGACAAATTACATCAACATCAGGAAATTCAAATCAGTCTGATCAAAAAAGGAGAGGGCAGTTTCATTATTGGTGACTATGTTGGTGAATTCAGTCAAGGAAACATTTTTATCATTGGAGAAAATTTACCACATGTATTTCATAACGATCCTTCCGACGGAGAGGTGCATATGATCTCTTTGTTTTTTATGAAATCCAGTTATGGTGATCATTTTTTTGACCTCCCGGAATTTAAAAGCCTTAATCCTCTTTTTCAAGCTTCAAATATGGGTATTCAACTTAAAGATCCATCAGAGAAATTGGTGCATTCTATGGAAAGGATTACAGTTGCTTCAAAACTCAATCGATTTATTTCTTTTATGGAGATTTTGCAAGCCATTTCTAAGGAGACGATGCCCACTTTATCGTCTGCTATTCACAGGAAATCCTATGGCGAAGAAGAGGGAAAAAGAATGCGTGATATTTTTGAATTTTCAATCAATAATTTTGATCAAAACATTAGTTTAAATCAGGTAGCCGGAATTGCCAATATGACCCCTAATGCCTTTTGCCGTTATTTTAAGCAACGCACAAACAAGACCTATATTAATTTCCTGCTTGACATTAGAATTGGAAACGCCTGTAAGTTACTTACAAAAAAAACAGACCTCAGTATCGCTGAGATCTCTTATAAATCAGGGTTTAACAACCTGACAAATTTTAATAGAAAATTCAAATCCATTAAGGGTATGACCCCTTCTGAATTTAGGAAAAAAACGTAATCAAGATTCAATACAGAATTTTGTAATTAATAATCTGTAGTCCGTTTTCATATTTAGTCGTTTCCAAAAGTTCTGTCCTAACAAATCTTGTAGAATCACCGAATAACCTTATTCCTTGCCCTAAAATCATTGGATTAAGCTTTACTTTTAAATA
>CAJQNF010000044.1 GCA_905479625.1 uncultured Flavobacteriaceae bacterium
GGTGATGCCAAGCAGGCCATTTACAGATGGAGAGGAGGGCTTGCAGAACAGTTTATCAATTTATCCTCTAAGAGGAATGATTATGGAGCCAACCCTTTTCAGATCCCAAAAGAATTACAGCAATTAGATACAAATTACAGAAGTCACGAAGAAGTTATCAATTTCAATAATGATTTTTTTAGTCATATCGCTCAGCATTTTTCCAATCAAGCCTATTCAGATTTATATCGATTGGGAAACAGCCAAAATACGAATCAAAAAAAGGGAGGTTATGTCAGGTTGGAGTTTTCAGAACCTTTAAAAAATGTCGAAGTGCGAAATGAGGTCTACCCTGAGTTGGTGTATCAGACAATTTTAGAGCTTTCGGAGCAATTCGACCCCAATGAAATATGTATTTTGGTAAGAAAAAAGAAAGAGGGTGCTGTAATTGCCAAATACCTTACCGAACAGGGAGTGGATATTGTGAGTTCAGAAACTTTATTGATTAAGAATAATACCAAGGTGCACTTTATGGTCAGTTTGTTAAGTATAATCGCTGATGATAAAAATGAGGAAGCAAAATTTGACATGTTGAATTTTCTTTACGACCACTTGGGGATAACATTGGAAAAACACGAATTTCTGGATGGATTAGTGCACCTTGAAACAGCATTACTTTTTAAAGAACTAGAGGCCTACGGGATCGAATATAATTCCCAAAAATTTGATGAGTATTCCATTTTCGAAGGAGTTGAAGATATCATCAGAAGTTTCCGTTTAACAGATGAGTCAGATGCATTTCTACAGTTTTTTATGGACTTTGTTTTTGACTATACGCAAAGAAAATCGCAAAAGAATATATCATTTTTGGCCTATTGGGAAGAGAAAAAAGAGAAGTTGAATATTGTGAATTCAGAAGATGTTCGCGCAGTAAGGATCATGACCATTCATAAGTCTAAAGGCTTGGAATTTCCTGTAGTGATCTTTCCCTACAACCTTGATCTTTATTACGAGAGAGAGCCTAAAGCCTGGTATAAAGATTTGGATGCGGAACACTTTAGTGACTTTGACAGTATTCTGGTAGATGCTTCTTCCGGTATCAAAAAAACAGGACGACACGGTACGGATATTTTTGACAAGCAACGCGGTGAAAAGGAATTGGATAGTTTTAATTTGTTATACGTTTGTTTAACAAGAGCTGTAGAACAACTTTATATTATTTCGGAAACGAAAAAATCGACAGGTGTTATCGGTTCGAGTGCTCAGTTATTCATGGATTTTCTAACCGCGAAAGACAGGTGGGACGATGACCTTTTGAATTATGAGTTCGGAGATAAAATTAGAATTGGCAGCAAAAATACATCCGAAACCCTCCCGGAAACTCAAATGGAATTCATCAGTAGCTCCTGGAAAGACCATCAGATTCATATTGTCGCCAATTCAGAATTGTTATGGGATACAGAAAGGATCCAGGCTATTGGCTATGGAAATTTGATCCACGAAATGATGGCTGACATTAAAACGGAGGGAGATGTAGAAAAAACAATTGAACGATTTATTAATAAGGGCCTTGTCGCAAATGCTGAACGTAACGATATTCGTAACCTTATATTAAATATTGTTTGTCATCCATCGCTAAAAGCCTATTTTGAGCCAGGTCTTTTGATCATAAATGAAAGAGAGATCCTAACCGAATCTGGACAAGTAGTAATTCCTGACAGATTGGTAATTGAAAAGCAAAAAGTTACAGTACTCGATTATAAGACGGGGAAACCCAGCAAGAATCACCAGCTTCAAATTAATAATTATGCCTTAGTTTTACAAAAAATGAATTTTGAAGTTCAGGAAAAAATACTCGTTTATATCGATGAGGAAATTACAGTTATAAAAAATTAAATATAGTTATGAATACAATAGACATTGTTATTGGAATTATCTTGATTTTTGGTACAGTCAATGGTTTTATGAAAGGCTTATTTGTGGAGGTAACAACTCTGGTAGGGCTTGTGCTAGGGGTTTACGGGGCCATTCATTTTTCTTATTTTTTAGGAAATTTTCTTAAAGATAGTGTGAGCTGGGATGAATCTATGATTCAGGTGGTGGCATTTGCAGGAACTTTTCTGATCATATTGATCGCCTTGGTCTTATTGGGAAAAGCAATGACAAAAATTGCGGAGACAATTGCTTTGGGGTTTTTCAATAAAATGGTCGGCGCTATTTTCGGATTATTAAAATATGCATTGATTTTAAGTATTGTTTTGATTGTTTATGATGAGATTAACGCCTCTATTCGATTTATGGAGAAGAAAAAGACCACAGAATCGATACTCTATGAGCCTGTTAAGAATTTTGCACCTGCGATTTTCCCAAATTTGGTCAAAGTTGTTCATAAAAAGGGCAAATCATTGGGGGAATGAGCCTTTTTCAAAATAAATAAACTGTCTGGGTTTACAATATAAATTATCGTTATTTTTGCTTTGCTAAATCTTAACTTATGTCTACAGCTAAAAAAGAGTACAAAAGAATCACAACCAAGACTTTGTTCGAGATGAAAAAGCAGGGAGTGAAAATAGCCATGCTTACTGCTTATGACTATACCATGGCAAAAATCGTTGATCATGCCGGGATAGACATTATTTTAGTTGGAGATTCAGCTTCAAATGTCATGGCGGGCCATGAAACGACTTTACCCATTACCCTTGATCAAATGATTTACCATGCGTCTTCGGTTGTTCGAGCCATTGAAAGGGCTTTGGTGGTTGTGGATCTTCCCTTTGGTACTTATCAGGGAAATTCAAGACAGGCACTGGATTCAGCAATTAGGATCATGAAAGAATCAGGAGGACATTCAGTAAAGTTGGAAGGCGGAGCTGAGATAGCAGAGTCTATCACTAGAATTCTTTCAGCAGGAATTCCGGTCATGGGACACTTAGGGTTAACGCCTCAATCAATTTATAAATTTGGAACATACACAGTCAGAGCAAGAAAAGAAGAAGAGGCGGAGAAGTTAATAGCAGACGCCAAACTGTTAGAGGAATTGGGATGTTTTGCCATCGTGCTTGAAAAAGTACCAGCTAAATTAGCTAAGGAAGTGGCAGAAAGTATATCGATCCCGGTGATTGGAATCGGAGCTGGTGATGGGGTAGACGGTCAGGTTTTAGTGACACATGATATGTTGGGAATGACACATGAATTCAGCCCGAGGTTTTTAAGAAGATATCTTGATCTGTATACAGAAATGGGCAATGCTTTCAAGAGTTATATTTCGGATGTGAAATCGCGTGATTTCCCGAATAAAGAAGAACAGTATTGATGCCCGATGCTCGCCACTTTGGCGAGTTTTTTTATTTTATACTTTTAACCAAATTTTAACAAGAAAAAACTGAGCTAACCCTTAGATTTGTTGCCCTTGATGTCTAAAAACGAATAGAAATTTAAAAAGATAAATGGATACACAAAACGCAAATGTTGATATCAGATTGATCAACGAAAAAATAGAGAGAGAGAGTGCATTTGTCGAGCTGCTTAAACTGGAGATGAATAAGGTTATTGTAGGGCAGAAACACATGCTTGAAAGACTGCTTATTGGGTTGTTAGGAAATGGCCATATTTTATTGGAAGGAGTTCCAGGATTGGCTAAAACACTGGCAATAAATACTTTGGCCAAAGCGGTAAAAGGATCATTTAGCAGGGTACAGTTTACACCTGATCTACTGCCTGCGGATGTTATTGGTACCATGATCTTTAACATGAAAGAGAATGATTTCTCTATAAAGAAGGGCCCTATTTTTGCAAACTTCGTCTTGGCTGATGAGATCAACAGGGCACCTGCCAAAGTACAGTCAGCCTTGCTTGAAGCAATGCAGGAACATCAGGTTACAATTGGTGATACGACTTTTAAATTGCCTGAGCCGTTTTTGGTTTTGGCCACTCAAAACCCGATTGAACAGGAAGGAACTTATCCTTTACCTGAAGCACAGGTTGACAGATTTATGCTAAAAACGGTAATTGATTACCCGAAAATGATTGATGAACAGACGATCATGAGACAGAACCTCAGTGGAGGTTTTGACACAATAAATCCGGTTGTATCAGTAGAGCAGATCATTCAGGCCAGAGAATCGGTAAAAGAAGTGTATATGGATGAGAAAATTGAAAAGTATATCCTCAATATCATTTTTGCTACCCGTTATCCTGAAGAATATCGTTTAGCTGAACTTAAACCTTTGATCAGCTTTGGAGCTTCTCCAAGGGGTAGTATCAACTTGGCTATGGCCTCTAAATGTTATGCTTTTATCAAAAGAAGGGGGTATGTAATTCCTGAGGACGTTCGCGCCGTAGTTTATGATGTATTACGTCACAGGGTTGGAATCACTTACGAAGCCGAGGCTGAAAATATTACTTCTGTTGACATCATCAACAAAATTGTTAATGAAGTAGAAGTACCTTAATCAGTTCAATGAGCAGCAGCCCAATCGTTTTTCCTGTTTACAGACATCAGGAGATGAAAAGTTTAATTAGAATACCGGCTAGTGGATACTAAAGAATTACTTAAAAAGGTTAGAAAGATAGAGATCAAGACAAGAAGACTGTCTGATCATATTTTCTCTGGCGAATATCACAGTTCCTTTAAGGGACGTGGTATGACTTTTTCTGAAGTGCGACAGTATCAGTTTGGGGATGATATCAGATCAATTGACTGGAACGTTACAGCGAGGTATAGTGAACCTTATGTCAAGGTTTTTGAAGAGGAACGTGAATTGACCATGATGCTCGTTGTTGATATCAGCGGATCTGAATCATTTGGTACAACACAGCAGTTCAAGAAAGATATCCTGACCGAAATTAGTGCAACGCTGGCATTTTCAGCAATTCAAAATAATGACAAAGTAGGATTGCTTTTGTTTTCTGATGAGATCGAATTGTTTATCCCTCCCAAGAAGGGAAAGACTCATGTACTTAGAATTATCAGGGAATTGATAGAATTCAAGCCCAACAGTAAAAAAACTGACCTTACCCAAGCCTTGAGATACTTCTCTAATGTGATGAAGAAAAAGGCCATTGTTTTTATTTTATCGGATTTCATCGATATGGGATATGACAATGCCCTGAAAATCGTTGGAAAAAAACATGATGTAACAGGTATCAGGGTTTACGATAAACTAGAGACCGAATTACCAAAATTAGGGATGGTTCCGATGAGGGACGCAGAAAATGGAGAGATTGTTTTGGTCAATACCAACTCAAAAACGGTTAGAAGGAATTATAAGGCGAATTATCTTAAGACGGTTGATTATTTTGAAGATTCCTTTACCAAAAGTGGTTCAGGAGTCATCAATACAAGAGTTGATGAGAGTTATGTTAAAAAGCTTTTAGGGTATTTTAAAAGAAGGGCTTAGAGGTTATTTTAAGATACTGCAGTAAAAATGAAATTAATAGAATGAGGAATTTATTTTATATATATAAAATCATGGAGATCTTGAAAGGTTCAAAGAGCTTAGGCTTTATTGCGTCTTTTAAAATGGTCACTGTTTTATCTATATTTCTACTAGGCTTTTCAGGCTACGGGCAGGTTTCGACCAAAATAGATACCACCAGCATCAGAATCGGAGAACAATTCAACTATGAGATCATTGTTGACCAAACAAAAGATGTGAGGTTTCCAAAATTCGAATCCGATAGTTTGAATAGAATTGGAGTGGTGACAGCCCATAAAATTGATTCTTTGAGGAATCAGTTGATTAAAAAATATACACTAACAAGTTTTGATAGTGGTCGCTACGTAATACCAGGACAGGAGATTTTTATCAAAGACAAGCGATTTTTAACGGATCAGGTTATTATTGATGTTGCAACAGTTCAGGTGGACACCATCAAGCAACCCATGCACCATATCAAGGAAATTCAGAATGAGCCTTATTTATTTAGTGATTACCTGAATTACTTCTGGGGTCTGATTGCCTTGCTGATAGTGATCGGTTTGATTTTATATTTTGTTTTAAGAGATAAACCAACAGAAGAAGAGATTATTTCGAGAATTCCACCGTTCGATGCCGCCAAAATGAGGCTCAAGGAACTCGATGGGAAAGAGCTTATTTCTCAAAACAAGATCAAATTGTATTATGTTGAGTTAACGGATATCGTAAGAACCTTTATTGAAAGAGAATTGAATATTCCGGCTCTGGAGTCGACAACGGATGAATTATTGGAAACGATAACGGATTTTAATAATAGCAGTAACCTTGATATTCCTGAGGAAACCTTAAACAAATTACAGAAGCTGCTGCAGGAAGCTGATTTGGTCAAGTTTGCCAAATCGAAACCGCTTCAGAATGAAATTGCCCTTCACAGGGGAGATGCAGAAGGAATTATCGATGTGCTGCATCCAATTAAGATAGAACTAAAAGAAGAAGAAGATGGGCAGTAATATGGAATTTACGAACCCAGAATTTCTGTGGTTGCTATTATTGATTCCGGTCATGGCGATTTGGTACTTTTTTGTTCGAAAGAAGGATAATCCGGATCTGAATATGCCGAGTATCGCAAGTTTTGAGCACAAGAATATATGGGCCAAATTAAAACCGATACTGTATTTATTCAGATTGTTGGCTATTTCATTATTGATCATTGCCCTATCGCGTCCGCGTAATGTGGAGGTCAGTAAAAGAACAAAAACGACTCGAGGTATTGATATTGTCATGGCGATAGATGTTTCAGCCAGTATGCTGGCGAAAGATTTGAAGCCCAACAGATTGGAGGCTTTAAAAGCGGTAGCAAGCAAGTTTGTGCAGAAAAGACCCAATGACAGGATCGGCATTGTGGTATACGCAGGAGAAAGTTTTACACAAACACCCATTACCAGTGATAAAACAATTATTCAGAATACGATTAGAAAGATAAGATGGGGACAGATAGAAGATGGCACTGCCATTGGAATGGGACTTGGCTCTGCAGTGAACAGACTAAAGGATAGTAAGGCCAAAAGCAAGGTGATTATCCTCCTCACTGATGGAGTAAACAATACAGGGTTTGTAGACCCAAAAACGGCTACAGACTTGGCCAAAGGGTTGAACATAAAGGTGTATACCATCGGCCTGGGAACAAACGGAACCGCATTGTTTCCTGTAGCGAAAGATCTGAATGGCAAACTCATCTTTAGAAATGCACCCGTTGAAATTGATGAGGAGCTCTTAAAATATATTGCGTCTGAAACAGAGGGAAAATATTTCAGAGCGACTGGAAATAAAAAATTAGAAGCTATTTATGAAGAAATAAATAAGCTTGAAAAAACTGAAATTGAAGAATTTAAATATTATAATTATCAGGAAAAATTTAGACCGTTACTGATGTTTGCAGGGTTTTTGATCTTAGTCGAAATGTTGTTGAGATTCACGGTTTATAGAAGTTTTATCTAGGTTAATAGCATATGTATCAAATAGAAGAACCAAAATATTTTTACTTATTTATCGCTGTGGCGATCTTATTGCTATTTTATTTGCTGACCTGGTTGTGGAAATTAAAAAAGCAAAAAGCATTTGCGGAATTTTCTTTGTTGAATGAGTTAAGCCCCGAAAAATCTGTTTTTAAACCAGTATTGAAAATGATTTTTGTGCTTTTAGCCTTATCACTATTGATTATTGCCATGGTAAATCCTAAAATGGGTACACAACTAAAGACAGTAAAAAGACAAGGTGTTGATATTGTTTTTGCCCTTGATGTTTCGAAAAGTATGCTGGCTGAAGACATTGCGCCAAACCGATTGGAAAAATCCAAACAGATCATTTCAAAGATCATAGATAAATTGGGTAGTGACCGTGTAGGAATTATCATCTATGCCGGAAATGCATATCCATTGCTGCCTATTACGACTGATCATGGCGCAGCCAAAATGTTTTTGCAAAATGCGGGCCCTGATATGGTTTCCTCTCAAGGGACGGCCATTAATGAAGCTTTAGAGCTATCTAAAACTTTCTTTGATGATGATACCCAAACAAACAGGTTCCTTTTTGTGATTTCTGATGGAGAAGATCATGAAGAAAATTCAGGTAAAATCGCCAAAGAAATCACAGACATTGGAATAAGGACTTTCACTATAGGTGTTGGTTCAAATAAAGGAGGTCCAATTCCCGTCAAGAGCAATGGAAAGTTTTTGGGTTATAAGAAGGATAATAAAGATGAAGTCGTCATCACAAAACTCAATGTAGAGACGCTGAAGGATATTGCCGAAAATGGAGAAGGAAAGTATATTTACGGGAATAAAACTTCCAAGACGGTTGAATACGTTGAAGAGCTTTTACTTAAGGCAGATAAAAAGGAATTTGAATCAAAACAGTTTTCTGATTACAAGGATCAGTTTCAATGGTTCATTGGATTTGGGTTGCTGTTTTTGGTCTTAGACGTTTTCTTGCTGAATAAGAAAACCAAATGGGTGCAAAAATTGAATTTATTTAATGAAAGGTAAGATGAAAAATATAATCTATATGTTGATCTTTTTACCCTTGGGTCTGTTAGCCCAGGAAAAAGAGAAAGAGAAACAAGAGCCCGTAAAAATAAAACTAGCGGAAAAACAGATCCTTAGAACTGGGAATGATTTGTTTAAACAAAAGCGCTTTGTCGATGCTGAAGTAAAGTATAAAAAGGCTTTAAAGGAAAATCCCAATTATTCTACAGCGGGTTATAACCTGGGAAATGCCGTTTATGAACAGAACAGATTTGAAGAAGCCTTACCTCTGTATGAATTGGTAGCTAAAAGTGCTGGGGATACTGAAACAAGAGA
Source organism: uncultured Flavobacteriaceae bacterium (assembly GCA_905479625.1). GTDB lineage: Bacteria > Bacteroidota > Bacteroidia > Flavobacteriales > Flavobacteriaceae > Lutimonas. The sequence continues at coordinate 8,756 of CAJQNF010000044.1, forward strand.
AAAATCATTTCATAATGTTGGCAATGTGATGATGAAACAAAAGCAATATGACAAGGCAATTGCAGCCTATAAGAATTCTCTTTTGCTAAATCCTAAGGATGATAATACCAGATATAATTTGGCCCTTGCACAGAAATTGTTGAAAGATCAGGAGCAAAATGATCAGAATAAAGATCAGAACGAAGACAAAGACAAGGATCAAAACAAGGATCAGGATCAGAATAGTGAAAACAAAGATCAAAACGAAGATGATGGTGGAGATGAGAACAAAGATCAGGATCAGAACGAAGGCGACAATAAGAATGATGAAAATGATCAGCAAGATGAAAAGAATGAAGGTGATCAAAAGGAAGAGAATAAGCAACCTCAGCCTAATCAATTGAGCCAACAACAGATTGAACAGCTTTTAGAGGCGATGAACAACGAGGAAAATAAGACGCAGCAAAAAGTAAATGCCAAGAAGGCGAAAGGGAAAAAAGTAAATCAGGAAAAGGACTGGTAAATAAAAGCAGCAATTTATCGTTAAGATGATTTGAAAAGTATGCTCATAAAATGAAAAGGAAGTATTTAACCATATTGATACTACTAATAACAGTACAAAGCGTTGTCGCCCAGGTAACGTTTAAAACTGTTGTGAGCAAATCTGAGCTTGGCCTCAATGAACGCCTGAGAATAGAATTCTCTATTGATCGTCAGGGTGGAGATGATTTTACACCACCTGATTTTAAGAATTTTAAGGTACTTGCCGGTCCCAGTCAGTCCAGTAGTTTCTCTTCTATTAATGGAAAAACGTCTTATAAATTGACGTATACCTATGTGATCCAACCCACAGCTAAAGGAACTTTTACAATTCCTTCTGCAACGGTAACCTACGAGGGGGAATTGATCAAATCAAACACGATGAAGATCACGGTAACTGATGCCATTGAAATTCCTGAAGATCCTGATGATCCCAGATACATTGCTCAACAAAATATACATTTGGTGGCAGAAGTATCTGATATGACGCCGTATGTTGGAGAAAGTATTTCGGTCGTCTATAAATTATATGTTGACATCAATCAAGTCAACGTTCAAAACACTCGAGAGGCTTCTACTCCTTCTTTTAATGGGTTTTGGAATCAGAACATAGAGGTTAAAAAATGGGTAGCTAAAAATGGCACTTATGGTGGAAAACCTCATAGGTTCGTCATTGTAAGAAAAACAGTATTGATTCCCCATAAGGCCGGGAAACTAGAAATTGAACCTTTAGAAATGGAGGTTACCGCGGGTGTTCCTATGGGTAGAAGAGATTTTTTCGGAAACATGTTGATGAACGATGTCAGTTTTACACTAACCTCAGGCAAAAGAATGATAAGGGTGAAGGAATTGCCAACAGAGGGTAAACCATTTAATTTTACCGGAGCTGTGGGTGATTTTGACTTTTCAGTAACACCTAGTAAAACAGAATTACAATCCAATGAATCAGCGCAAATAAAAGTAGCCCTTAAAGGTCAAGGAAATTTGAAATTGGTAAAGCTACCTGGTATTGAGTCATCCAATGGTTTGGAGGTGTATGATCCTGAGCACAAGGAGAGCATAAAGACAACCTTAAACGGCTTGTCGGGAAGTGTTTATGATCAATATGCAGTGGTTCCTCAATCTCGAGGCAAGTTTAAGATCCCGGGAGTATCATTTTCTTATTTCAATCCAAAAGAAGAAAAATACTATTCAGTCGATACGCCGCCTATTGTGTTGAATGCTTTGAGTGGGGTCGAACTATCGGATGAAAATGTAGTGAGCAATAAACAAGCTGTGATCAGTAACGAAGGCGATATCCGTTACATTCATTTAAAAACTGACTTTGTGTCTGTTTTGGAAGATGAGGAATTCTTTAATTCTGATCTATTTTACTTGTTAATGATTCTTCCTTTGCTATCTATTCCTTTAGGAATTTTTATAGGCAAGAAAAAACGAGAAAGAGACAGTGATATCATTGGGAATAAAAGAAGGAAGGCAGACCGACTCGCAAGAAAATTCTTATCGCAGGCAAGAAAAGAATTGGGTAAAAAAGAGGCGTTTTATATCGCCTTGGAAAAGGCACTTCACAACTATCTTAAAGCAAAGTTGCATGTTGAAACCTCTGAAATTTCAATAGAAAAAATTGCTGAGATCCTCAATAACAAGCAGGTGGATGAGTCGACCATTTTGGAATTTAGTAAGGTATTAGAAAATTGTGATTATGCCCGCTATGCACCATCAACAGATGTTATGATGCAACAGGAATACGAGAATGCAAAAAGTGCCATTTCAAAAATTGATAAACAACTATAATAGAAGAAAGTTTAAAATTATTCATGTTAAAACGTTTAGTACATATTGTTTTTATTATTCTATTGTCGCTTTCAGGAGGGCAGTTAGAAGCACAGGTTGCTGACAGCTTGTTTGCAGCAGCAAATAAGTCCTACCAACAGGAAATGTATATGGAGGCATTGGAGGGCTATCAGAACATTGAGAAGCTGGATCTGAAATCTACTGATTTGTATTTCAATATGGCGAATATCTATTATAAAACAAATCAGATTGCGCCCGCTGTTTATTATTATGAAAAAGCGCTTAAACTAGCTCCAAATAACAAAGACATTCAGTTTAATCTAAAATTTGCCAATAGGATGATTCTGGATAATATAGAACCTCTTCCGAAAAGTCTTTGGCAAAAGTTTATGGATGGGGTTATTTTAAATTTCACCTTTGAGACCTGGGCTAAAATTGCGGTTAGTCTGGCATTCGTATTTGCCATTTTATTCCTGATGTATCATTTTTCTTATAGCACTGGCAAGAAGCGTGTATATTTTATTACCAGTATACTATCCGTGATATTTGTGACCACAAGCTTATTTTTTGCTTATCAAAATAAGCATCACGTAGATAATAATATTGAAGCCATCATTTTTTCTTCTGAAGCTGCAGTAAAAAGTGCACCCACAAATTCAAGTGAGGTTTATTTTGAACTTCATGAAGGAACCAAGGTCATCATTCTGGAAACGCTAGATAATTGGAAAAAAATTAAAATTGCTGACGGAAAAATGGGCTGGATCAATGCAACCGCTCTTAAGGAAATTTAAATATTTCAAAATACCTGGAGAATCGAGTTTACTTTTTGAAAAAACAGACATTAGTCAGCCCCTGACTTAAGTCAGGGGTTGATTTAAGTGAGGGGCTCGCTTAAATCAACCTTTGAGGTAACGATCAAGGTTTAAAACAAACTGGTAAAATCTCACCTTTGGCTAAACAATATTTTTCAACAAGTTCCGGGCTTAAGGTTTTGGAATAATCTACTTCCTCAACTTTGAATCCTGCATTACGTAATCGATTGAAGTAATCTTTCCCATAAACTCTGACATGATCATACTGACCGAAATATTTGGCCTTATCTTCAGGAGTTTTGATATTGGGATCTTCGTAGGTTTTTTCTCTGGCTAGTTCTTGTGGTACCTGAAAAATACCCATTCCTCCTGGTTTCATGACCCTAAGTAATTCTCCCATGGCTTTGTTGTCGTCTTCTATATGTTCCAATACATGGTTACAAAACACAATATCAAATTCATTGTCATCAAAAGGAAGGTCGAGGATGTCTGCCTTAACATCTACAATAGGAGAATATAGATCTGCCGTTGTATAGTCGAGGTGCTGCATCTTTTTAAAGATTGATAAGAAGCATTGCTCAGGAGCCATATGTAAGACTTTCAATGGCTTATGAAAAAATGCTGTTTCATTTTTAAGATACAACCAAAGGAGACGATGCCGTTCTAATGATAGTGTACTTGGCGATAGTACATTGGGCCTTTGCTGTCCATAACCATAGGGTAAAAAACGTCGAAAACTTTTTCCGTCAATGGGATCAGTATAGGTATCTCCTTTTAACCAGAAAGCAAGAAACGGTCTGGCGAGGTAACTCATTTTTATCAAATAGGGACGGGGTATAGTATTCAGTACATACTTGAAGATCTTCATGGAATACTTACTTAGTTAGCTCTGAATTCGTCTTCTTCATTTGTCTTAATACCCAAAGCCTCATTGACATATTTAAAAGTAGAAAGCAATTCAGGTTTTCCATTTAAAATGGCAACATCGTGCTCAAAATGGGCACTAGGTTTATTATCTGCCGTTTTAATAGTCCATCCATCACTGAATTGTTTGATTTTATGGGTTCCTAAATTGATCATGGGTTCAATGGCAACCACCATACCTTCTCCAAATTTCTTTCCTTTTCCTCTTCTGCCATAGTTAGGCATCTCCGGATCTTCATGCATCTCTCTGCCAAGACCATGACCAACAAGTTCTCTCACAACACCATAACCGTGACCTTCTGTAAACTGCTGAATGGCATAACCAACATCACCAACTCTGTTGCCAGCTCTAAATTCTCTTATGCCTACATATAGACTCTCTTTGGTTACTTCCAGAAGTTTTTTAGTGTCTTTATCAATTTCACCTACGGCAAAAGTATAGGCATGATCTCCATAAAAGCCATTTTTTAAGGCCCCGCAATCAACAGAAATAATATCACCTTCCTGCAAGGGTTGACTATTTGGAATGCCATGAACTACTTGCTCATTCGGGCTCATGCAGAGGGTGTTGGGAAAGTCATACAAACCTAAAAAGCCTGGGATAGCGCCATGATCTCGAATAAATTCTTCAGCGATTTTATCCAGTTCCAAAGTACTAATACCCGGCTGGATCGCTTTCGCAATTTCACCTAGTGTCTTTGAAACGATAAGAGCACTTTCTCTCATCAATTCGATCTCCTCACGGGATTTAATTTGTATCATGACGTGTATTTTTCGAGGCAAAGATACTGCAAAAAGATATTGATCCAAAGAGAATCATTTCTACTACTTTTCGGGTATAGAATTAGCCAAAAGTTGTTTTATTTTATTTGCAACTATTTCAGGTTGAATCGTTTTCATACAATCTGTATAATCCGGAACAATTTTATTACCATAAACGGAAGTCGGTAAAAATGGATATTTCTCTGTATCCGGAAGGAGACTGTTTTCTATGGGCTGTCTAAAAGGAACAAATCCGGCAAAAGGATGCGTATTACCCCACATCGTGACTACAGGAACCCCAAACATTGCAGCCATATGACCGTTTCCTGAATCCATGCTTAGCATGAGATCAAGGTTGCTCATCAGATCCAACTCCTGTTGAAAACTTAAAGTGCCTGCAATATTGACACAGTTATTTGATATTGAAGCCATAGATTTTAGTTGTTCTACTTCCTTTTTGCCTCCTCCAAATAAGAATATTTTCACCCCCTCTTGAAGCATTAACTGTATCACCTCTTTCATTAAACTTAAGGGATACATTTTGGTCTCATAAGTGGCAAAGGGGGCTATCCCTATCCATTTTAAATTCTTTTCACCGGTAATTTCTTTAATTTCAATTGATAAAGGTTGTCTCTCAATCAACTTTACTTCGGATAATGCTACGGGAAGTTGTAATTTTTTACAGACCTCTGCATGACGATCGATCATTGATTTCATGGGAGAAAGACTCTTTAGCTTTAAAGCGGTAAGTTTTTTTCTTTTCTTTCGGTCCTTATTTAAGGATATTACAGGAACCTGATTCCACTTAAAAAAGGTGGCGATCACTTTTGATCTCAACACATTATGCAGGTCAGCAAAGGCATCAATTCCTAAAACCGACAGGTCTTTATAAAGTTTATATAATCCTTGTAAACCGGTTTGAGAATTTTCAACATCGGCAACATAAAAATCGATATCGGGTAAATAAGTAAAAAAGGACTTAAAAAGAGGTCTTGATACGATGGTGATTTTTAATTCAGGATACTGCTGACGTAACGCCAAAACAACAGGAACGGTCATTGCCACGTCACCAATGGCAGATAATCGCATGATCAATAAATGTTTAGGAGGGTTTAATTCATTTTCGAGCACGAAGTACTGGATTTAAATTATCGTCATTGTACATTTTCATCTGCTTATACACTTTCATGTATTTGTCACCCGAATTGAAATCTTCCAACAATTCATCAATCGCGGTGCAGAGGTCTGTTTGTTGTTCTAATAAAACCAATAGTTTACCAGCACATGAAGTTCTGTGTGACTCAGAAGCATCTGTTCTTTCTGCTTCTTCCTTCATATGGTAAATTTTAAGGGCTAAAATTGATAATCGGTCATAGGCCCATGCCGGACTTTCTGTATTGATCTTGGCATCTGATTTAACAGAAACGCTCTTATACAAATCAAGAAAGTAACTATCGATGAATTCAACCATGTCTGTCCTGACTTGATTTGACAGGTCAATTCGTCTTTTGATCTTCAAGGCCTCCATGGCGTCTATTTCCGGATCTCTTATAATATCCTCCAGGTGCCATTGTACAGCATCAACCCAGTTCTTGTGATAAAAAAGATGTCTGATATCTTCACTTTCATAAGGATTATTGATAGCAGTATCTACATGATCTTTCACATGATAATCATTGATACTTTTTTCAAAAATGACAAATGCTTCCTTTGATTTCATAATAAAGATGGATATTATAGCTAAACAAATCTAACGAGGACATTCTCTAAACGGTAAAGAAAGTCCTGCCTAATCGAAAGGAATAAATATGTTTTGTTAGACCTTTTAATAAGGCTTGTAAAGGTAAGTTAAAAAACTAAAACAGCTAAAAAAACACCCATAAAACATGAGCTAAAAATCAATTCTTAGATCCAAAATATAAAACGAAAAAAAATATAAGTTTAACTTTTGAAAAGTCCAAAAAAACCTTTTTTAGACTTGTGCTCTTTTGGTTTTTCAGTTTGTAAAAGTTGTTGATAGATTTCACCCCATCCTAATAAACCTCCAACATTTCTGTCATCGATAAACACGTCTGCATTTACTTTCCGACTGATACTGCCATCAAATTTTTCTTCAGGATAACTTTTATTAACTGCATAAAATTCAAGACCGTTTTTCTGACAAAAGTCAACAGCATCCTGTAATCTTTCTCCATAACGATAGGTCCACAAAATCAATCTGTGCCCTTTTTGTTGTAATTCCAATAAGGTGTCAAAGGCGAAAATTTTAGCAGGGCCAACTTTGGGGTAGGCATCTTCCACTATAGTACCGTCAAAATCGACGGCAATCAGTAAAGAATTCTTAGGTAAAATTTTCATTTCTAAATTTTTATCAAATCTAATAATTATAAACTCCTAAATCAAATAAAAGCTTTTCTTTAAAAGGAGATTAACATTATATATAACGCAGCTTTTCAGCTTTTCTTGCTTTTTAAATTTCTAATTCGAATTAGATTTTTATTTTAACAATGATTCCCGAGTCATGGCAGCAGGTTGAGAAATGTTTAAAAGATCGAGAATGGTTGGTGCAATATCTCCCAAGACGCCATCTTTTATATTGTTTTCCTTATTTTTTTCCACAAGAATTAGAGGAACCGGATAAGTGGTATGAGCCGTATTAGGGCTTCCGTCTTCGTTGATCATTTTTTCACTATTTCCATGATCAGCAATTATGATACTTGAATAATTGTTTTCCAAGGCTGTGGTCACTACTGTTTCAAGACATCCATCAACGGCTTCAGCCGCTTTCATAGCAGCTTCCATGACACCTGTATGGCCAACCATATCTGTATTTGCAAAATTCAGGCAAATAAAGTCAGCCTCTTGTGATGTAAGCTCAGGAACTATAGCATCTCTGATATCAAGAGCGCTCATTTCTGGCTTCAAGTCATAGGTAGCAACTTTCGGAGAAGGGCAAAGTAATCTTTTTTCTCCTTCAAACTCTTTTTCCTGTCCTCCTGAAAAGAAGAAAGTAACATGAGGATATTTTTCTGTTTCAGCTATTCTGATCTGCTTTTTATGATTCTTTTCCAAGATTTCACCTAAAGTTTCAGACAGATTATCCTTTGGGTAGACTACAGATACCTTTTTGAACGAGTCATCATAATTCGTCAGGGTCACATAATACAATGGTAATTTATGCATACCAAATTCCTGTAAATTCTCCTGGCTAAGGACCCTTGTTAACTGCCTTCCTCTGTCAGTCCTGAAATTAAAGAAAATAATCACATCGTCATCTTCAATTTTGGCAACGGGCTGTTGTTGCTCATCAACCATCACAATAGGCTTTATAAACTCATCGGTCACACCTTCATTATAACTTTTTTGCATACTGTCAGCCGCATTGTCAGATTTTTCTCCAACACCATTGACCATCACATCATAAGATAGCTTTACTCTTTCCCATCGCTGGTCCCTGTCCATGGCATAATACCTTCCGCAGACAGTCGCTAGTTTACCCGTTGATTGATCCATATGCGTTTCAATCTCCTTAACAAATCCGAGGCCTGATTTTGGATCGACATCTCTACCATCGGTAAAGGCATGTACAAAAACATCCTCTAAGCCATAATTGTCAGCAGCATCTAACAGACCTTTAAGATGATTAATATGAGAGTGTACGCCTCCGTCAGAAAGAAGGCCTAAAAAGTGTACTTTTTTATGTTCTTTTTTTGCATAAGCGAAGGCATCATTGATTGCCTTTTCCTGCGCGATCGAGCCATCGGCAACAGCATTATTGATCTTCACAAAGTCTTGGTATACGATTCGACCTGCGCCTAAATTCATGTGACCTACCTCAGAATTACCCATTTGTCCTTCGGGCAAACCAACGTGTAAACCATCTGTCCTTAAACTTGCATTTGGATAATTGGTGATCAATGAATCAAAAAATGGAGTTTTTGCTTTATAAATAGCTGATACATCAGGGTTTTGTGTTTCACCCCATCCGTCTAAAATGATCAAAATAACTTTTTTTTCCATGGCTGTTTTCGTATTCAAAAATTGAAATGCAAAGATACGGAACAATTCAATTTTGAACCCTATTTTCTTTGAAAAATACGCTCATTTGAGCTGAAAAATGGAGATGTTGACCCAAAAACAATATTGTTTTTTAAAGGCTGTATGGGAGCTGAGTTTTTAGCAACTAGTTGGGCATTAACCTCACAATCCCTAATTGTTCGACTGAAACATAAATATAGCCATCAGGCCCTACCTTGACCGTCCTAACTCTGCCCATTCCTTCCATTAATTTCTCTTCTTTAACCACTTTTCCCTTGTCCAGAAAAACCAGATTCAAGTATTGAAATTTTAGAGAACCAACCAAAAGGTTGCCTTTCCAAGCAGGATAGCGATCACTGTTGACAAATGCCATACCACTGGGAGCGATAGAAGGGACCCAATAGTGTAAAGGCTGTTCCATTCCCGGAAGGGCACTGTCATCTGTAATCACAGAACCATCGTAATTTATACCGTAGGTGATCACCGGCCAACCATAGTTTTTACCCGGTTTGATAATATTGATCTCATCTCCTCCCTGTGGGCCGTGCTCATGTGTCCAAATTTCACCTGTATTTGGATTCATTGCCATCCCCTGAGGATTACGGTGCCCGTATGAGTATACGGCTGCTTTAGCGCCTGCTGTTGCAACAAAAGGATTATCAGAAGGAATACTTCCATCATCATTGAGTCTGTAGATCTTTCCCCCGTCGCGGTTTATATCTTGAGGATTCTCGTTTCTGTTACCTCTGTCACCAATAGAAAAGAAAAGATAGCCATTTTTATCAAATTCAAGTCTAGAACCAAAATGTTGTCCCTTTTTTGTGTTAGGTGTGGCTTTATAAATAACCTCTTTATCGATAAGTTCATTTTCTTTAAGACGGGCTCTCATGATCATAGTATTGGCTCCTTCATCATTTTCAGTATTCCCCGAAAATGAAAAATAGATCCAGCCATTATTTGCATAATCGGGATGTAATTTCAGGTCCAGTAAGCCTCCCTGATTTTTATAAACAACTTCAGGCACGCTTTTTATTTCAGTTGTCTCACCATCCTTAAAGAGAAGCATTTTCCCCTCTTGTTCAGCAATAAGAATGGATCCATCCGGAAGAAATTCCATACCCCAGGCGATATCCAGCCCGTCAACTACTGTCTCCGCTTTATAACTAAAATCACCATCGCTTTTGAATTCGGTCTTTTGACATTGGGTGAGAAAAAATGACAAACAAATAATAATGAAGCTAATTTTTTTCATAATTCAAGTATTTAATTTCAAAGGTACAATTTTTCAGAATGAATATTTAAGGTTGAGACTTGCATAATAATTCACGGGGGTCCCGGGGTAGTAGTACCTTGGGGCATTGTTTCCGAAACTACCGGCATTTATTTGAAGCATAGAGGCGTATTTTTCATCGAAAATATTGTTTATCCCAATTTGGGCATCTAACTGAATATGGCTTCCGAACTCTTTTTTGAATCCGGTTTTTAAATTGACCAATTGGTAACTATCTGCATAGATACTATTGTCATCCCTTAAGGGGATCTCACCGATATACTGATAATTTAAAAATGCATAAATCCCAAAGGAAGTATTCAAGTGCAGTTGGGTAAAGAAAGTTTTGTCCGGAACACCCGTCAAGTCATTCCCGGAATAGTCATCATCGAGATCCTGAAATTCCTCGAAAGTATAATTATTCAAACTAAAAGAATTGGAATGGCTTAACTGTAATTGTTTTTTGTTGATCAAAAAATAATTCAATGCAATTTCAAGACCTTTATGTATGGTGTTACCCGCATTGACTCCAATAAACTGATCATCTCCGGTTCTTCGCGCTACCAATAGGTTGTCGATGTTCATCAGGTACAAGGAAATTTCATAGTTAAAGATATTTTTGATCACCTTTCCGCGGCTGCCAATTTCATAATTCCAACCTGTTTCAGGCTCAATGTTATTGTTGATCAGCCCATCAGGTAAGAGTGTTTCTTCAAGTTTGGGTGGAGAGAATCCATGACTCACAGTAGCAAAGATCATGCTCTTTTGGTCCAACTGATAAGTAAGGCCAATTTTTGGTGATAAGATTGCGTCAAAACGATAATCCCCTGAAAAATCATCACTACCTTGATTAAAATTATCATCCAGGGTATAGGCCGTTTGATTCAAATTTAAGCCAAAATCAATAAGAAACTTGGGAGATAAGTGATACTTAGCTTCCATAAACAAATTAAAATAAGATCTCTTTTCCTTAAAATCACTTAATAATGAACCTTGTATACTTCCGGTTCCCGGAGGGTAATCCTGATAGAGATTTTCGTAGGTTTTTAGAAGGTTCAGGTCATTAAAAAATTCAAGCCCTGCTGTCCATTGAAAATCTTTTTGCCACAATTCGGTCTTTTGAATAAACCTGGTTCTTAACCCTATGGCATTTGTTCCTTGTTCAAGCATATTAAAGGGTCTCGCCTCATAAGAATCCAGCAAGTTGGCGAAAATACTACTGACCTGTTTTGACTTTTGATTGTATTCATGTTGCCATGACAAACCCAGCAAAAATTTAGAATAATCCTCAAACCCCTTTGACTGACCCCAGGTAAAGGCGGCTTTTGTGGGGTCATTTATATAGTCATTTTCATTTAGAGAACTTGGGATATAGGCCTTTAGGTTGATGAAATTGGCCAGTACGTTAAGGTTGTTCTTCTCATTTAGATAGTGATTTGAAGCTAATGTGATCGTTTGCCTGTCTAACTCATTATTTTCTCTGTAGCCATCACTATGGGTATTGGAATAGGTTAGTTTCGCCGTATTGGTTTTGTTCCCTAAGTTGGTATTGATCCAAAATTTTTGCAGGCCATAGGAACCGAAAGTATAGGCAGTTTGTACAGATTGAGTATCGAAAAGGCCTTTATCGGCAATGAGTTGAATACTACCTCCCAACCCCGCTCCATATAGACTCGATGAAGGACCTTTAAGGATCTCCATTCGGGCAATGCCCTGCAACTCAATATCCTCAATAGTTGTTTCTCCCGAACCATTGGTGAGCGGTATATCTTCGTAATAGGCCCTGATCTTGCTTGTACCAAATAAATTTCTTGAACCAATACCTCTTATGGTGATCCTGTTTGTATTCAGCGCACCGTTATGCATATAGACACCAGGAACGCTGTTGAGAATTGGCGCAATATTGACACCGTCATTGCTGTTGATTTGACTTTCAGAAATCACCGAGATGGCAGCAGAAATCTCTTTTAATTCACTTTGGAAGTGGCTTGATTTTATAATCACTTCTGCAAGTTCTAAAGGTTTTTCAGTCATTTCAACAAGAATGAATTTAGCTCCCTGAATAGAAATTGTTTTGGAAATAAATCCTGGTTTGTCAAAGGTATAGGTCCCTGCCGATGTTAGTGAAAAAAGACCATTGTAGTCCGAAATATTGACTTGAACGCCATTGCTGTCTGTTATCTCAACTTCTTGAACTGCTAATTTATGCTCACTGCTGATGACCTTTCCCTTTAAAGATTGACTGCTTAGGGACGATGAGATCGAAATAAGAAATAAAATGAATAGAAGACGATGTCGCATCTGAATTTTTATCTTTTGAAGCGCTAATTATTTAACAACGGCATTTTTCACATTGTTTTTGTTTTCCTTTAAATAATAAACAAACCCGTTGACAACCGCATAAACAACTTGGTCATTTTTTTTTAGTAAAAAAGTCGTGTTAGTTCCCAGATTGATTGGAGACGCAGGTAAAGTGTTACTTTTAGGGATCATAATCTTTTTTATGTCAATGATATTCATGGGCATAGTAGTAAATTTGATTTCTTGTGGCATGTCGTTGATACTTACAGAAGTATATCCTTGTGCAAGAAGCGTTGAAAAATCAAGCTCCATAAATTCTTCAAAATCATTGAGTATTTTCGGATAAGTTTCTCCAACCTTGAATGTGAAACCAGTCGCATCCAAATTTTTATAACCGTAATGGGTTGACAGATCCCCGATGTCACTAATTTTGCCCAGATAATAGAAATCACTGTGATTCTTGTTTTCAATCTCATGATGATTGATGCCCAGGTCAACGGTAAAATCTAAACCTAAATAAGAAAAAGTCAGGTTGTCAATTTTCAGATCGAATAGTTTAAGATCATTCTTTGGTATCGAAAGGTATTTGTCAAGGCCTGTAGTTAAATAACTTTGAGTACCAATGATCTCAATGGTGGATAAGATGCCCACATAGTTCAGTTTACGAATGAATTGCTTTTCAGGATCATCAAAATGCCCTCCTGATTCTATAAGTATCGTACTTGTGCCCCATTTTTGCATATTGTCACCAAAGGCTCTCGGTTCGAATTCATCTGAATATCTTCCGACCTGACCCCGGGCATACCTTTGAAGTACACTGTTCAATTTAGCGATGACTCTCATGGCATCTCCTCTGGTCTGGTTGATGTCTTTTTCAACATTAAACGCCGGAGCTAAAACTGAAATAGTTGCAGGTTTCGAAGTTTGCTTTGCGTTATAGTATTTACTCTGGTCGTGAAGATTGAACCCGAAGTCTGCATCAAGACTGTCACGAACCTTTTTCAGTAATTGTGACTCTGGCGATTGAAGCTTTAGGGCATCTCTGTTAATATCTATCCCAATAGCGTTGCGTCTTGTAAATAGTTCAGCACCATCAGGGTTTAACATCGGAATAAAATGAACTGTCACATTTTTTAAAATGGTTTTATTTGTTTTCAAATAATTGATCATATCAAATATAGAGGCAGTCGCCGTAGATTCATCGCCGTGCATTTGAGACCATAATAATATTTGTGTTTCTCCCTCTCCAACGCTGATCATAGATATATTACGCCCCTGTATGGACCTTCCCAGAACGGTAATTTCAAAATCTTTTCGCCCCTTGAGACTATCGATCAATGGTTCAATATCCTGATGTTTAAATCGGCGGCTATCAATCGAGACTTCGCGGAAATCGTCGTATGATTGGAAGAGTTGTTTGTCGAGAGATTCTTTTTGAGCGTATCCCATTAACGGGAGTAAAAGAAGCAAAAAATATTTGGTCATGATTTATGATTTGTCAGGAACGGGCTCCTAATTTAAATTGGCGGTTGATTTTCTAATGGTATCTATAAAGTCCTTTCCAGGATCGGTTTTTTCTGTTCTGTATCCTTTATCGATTTCCAGCCATAGTCGTCTCAGGAAGCAGTCGGTATATTTTTCCATCTTGGTCCACTAGAAATTGAGCGGATACATTCAGCGGGCTGGCATCTATTCTTTGGTTGGCAACTAATTTAGTTAATTTTAATTGTATGAGACGCATTGAATCAGGGCAAAAAAATAATGACTGCCACTAATAGGAGCTTGATTTTGTTATTTTATTCTTTTCTTCAAGAATAAGTTATAAAATAATAACAATAGTCACTTAATGCTGCGAAAATGTGAGCCTGACTTTGGAAACAATGATAATGTGTGAAATAATTGAAAAATTTAAAATTGCATAACTTTACAAAAAGGCCTAAAATGAAGCGAGAACACCTTTCAAATTCAGTTTTGGAAAAACTTCCATATCACCTGAGAGATTTTATCTTAAAGCAGCCATATGATGAATATACGGCTCAGAACCAAGCGGTCTGGCGCTATGTGATGAGGAAGAATATAGATTATTTAGGAAGGGTAGCTCATGAATCTTATATTCCAGGTTTGGCTAAGGCCGGAATTTCAATTGAGGAAATTCCAAGAATGGAAGGAATGAACAGGATCTTAAAAGAAATTGGCTGGGCCGCTGTTTCGGTAGATGGCTTTATTCCGCCTAATGCCTTTATGGAATTTCAGGCTTTCAATACCCTGGTGATCGCAGCCGACATCAGAACGATTGATCATATAGAATATACACCAGCTCCTGACATTATACACGAAGCAGCAGGGCATGCTCCGATTATAGCCAATCCTGAATATGCAGAATACCTTCGCCGCTTTGGAGAGATCGGTTCAAAAGCGATTTCCTCAGCTAAGGATTTTGAATTGTTCGAGGCAATTAGACATTTATCGATCATTAAGGAGGATCCTGCAACTAGAACAAAAGAAATACAGGAGGCTGAAGAACAAATAGCTGTAATTTCAGCTAATATGGGAGCTCCGAGTGAAATGTCAGGAATCAGGAATATGCACTGGTGGACAGTTGAATACGGTCTGATTGGGACATTGAAGCATCCTAAAATTTATGGGGCTGGTCTTCTTTCCTCCATTGGAGAGAGCAAATGGTGTATGGGAAATCAAGTAAAAAAAATTCCCTACACAATAGATGCAGCCAAGGTTGAATTTGATATCACCAAGCCACAACCACAGCTATTTGTTACCCCAGATTTTGCGCATTTGAGTTTTGTGCTTGAGGAATATGCCAATTCAATGGCCTTGAGAAAAGGAGGGTTGAAAGGCGTTCAAAAACTGATTCAATCAAAAAATTTGGGCACCATTGAACTGAGTACTGGGATTCAAATTTCAGGTAAGTTCGCAGAGGTCATTGAAGATGATCGGTCAAGACCTGTCTATATAAAAACAATTGGACCCACAGCGCTTGCCTATAAAAACAAAGAATTGATCGGCCATGATAAAAACCATCACAGAGATGGATTTGGATCTCCAGTAGGGAAATTAAAAGGGATCAATTTGGCTATTGAAAATATGTCACCTACTGACCTGGAAGCCTATGGTATTTATGAAGGCAGGAAGACGAATTTATTATTTGAAGGAGGTGTGCTGGTTGAGGGTGAAATCATTACAGGAAAAAGAAATCTTCAGGGAAAGATCATTTTGATTTCATTTAGAAATTGTACTGTCACTTATAAGGAGGAGGTGTTATTCAAGCCCGAATGGGGGATTTATGATATGGTAGTAGGTGAGAATCTAATTTCAGCTTTTTCAGGTATTGCTGATCCAAATTCCTTCGGTCAACAATTCGAAATTCCTAAAGAAAAAACCCATAAAATATCTTATTCGATAAAGGAAACGGCGCTGTTTGAGCTGTATGATCAGGTCAGACTGATGCGGAAATCAACTCATATTGATGAAAATGTATTGCAAAAAATATTCGGGCAGCTTATAAAAAACTACCCGAATGATTGGTTATTGGCGCTCGAAATATACGAATTACTTGGACCTGATCAAATGTTCGAATTTAGAACCGAGGTTACATCATATCTTGAGAGATTCTGTCATGATGATTCGGTTAAAAATCTCGTTCAGGACGGAATTCGATTGATCGATGCATCAGAGCATTGATGCCTTATAACTGAGATACCCTTAAGGTATTTACCATACCTTTATCATGCACAGGCATGGAGGTCAGGTTGATGACAAAGTCACCTTTTTTAGCATAATTTCGTTCTAGTGTCATCTTGTTGAGATCTTCTACTGTTTCATCAGTACTCACCATTTTGTCATAAAACTGAGCTTTAACTCCCCATAATAGATTCAATTGAGCAAGAATTCGCGGATTATCCGAAAAGGCAAGAATATTTGATTTAGGTCTTCTTGCAGAGATCTGGAATGCAGTATAGCCACTATTTGTCAACGTAGTAATAGCAGCAGCTTCAATTTCATCAGCTAATTTTGCAGCATTGCTACATACAGCTTTAGAGATATAACGATCATTAATACAATTTACACCTTGTACGTATCCTTCAATTAATTCTGAATCTTCCACACTAACGATGATACTTCTCATTGCTTTGATCACTTCTACAGGATATTCTCCAACTGAAGTTTCTCCCGAAAGCATAACAGCATCAGCGCCATCCATGATTGAGTTGGCTACGTCATTCACTTCTGCCCTTGTAGGGATTTGACTAGTAATCATCGATTCCATCATTTGAGTAGCAATGATTACCGGAATTCGCGCCTCTTTGGCTTTTCTCACAAGCATTTTTTGTATGATAGGTACTTTTTGCATAGGTACTTCCACGCCAAGGTCACCCCGGGCTACCATTATTCCGTCGCAATACGAAGTCAAATGATTGATGTTATCTACTGCTTCTGGTTTTTCGATTTTAGCGATTATAGGAATCTTATAGCTTGATTTTTCTTTGATGAGATCACTTAATTTTACAAGATCCTCAGGAGTTCTTACAAAAGATAAGGCCATCCAGTCAACTTCCTGCTCTATCGCGAATATGGCATCTTTGATGTCTTTTTTGGTTAAAGCGGGTAAGGAGATCTTTGTATTTGGAAGGTTAACACCTTTCTTAGATTTTAAACTACCTCCTCTTATAACTTTAGCGTTCACTTTTTTATCCCGATCTGTGCTCAAAACTTCAAATAGAAGTTTCCCATCATCAATGAGAATATTTTCTCCTTTCTCAACATCTTTTGGAAAATCTTGGTAGGTCATAAAGGCTTTTTCCTTTGTGCCTATGCATTTTTCAGTAGTGAATTCAAATTCATCTCCGTTGTTCAATTCTACACCTTCTTCCATTACCCCAACCCTAAGTTTAGGTCCTTGAAGATCCGCCAGAACAGCAACATTAAAGTTATTCTCTTTATTTAATTCACGGATATATCTGATTTTGTCTTTTACATCTTCATAATCAGCATGCGAAAAGTTCACTCTGAACACATTGACACCGGCAATCATCAATTCTTTAATCTTCGCCTTTGTCGCTACTGCTGGACCCAGGGTGGCAACTATTTTCGTTTTTTTTCTTTTTCTCATTCTTAAAAAATTAAATTATCCCTTGATTTTAAATCCATAGGGTCAATGGCATAGGACGCCATAATATTATTTATCTTATTGATGTTGAGCAAAGTTGTACTTAATTCAACATCATCTTTTAAACCATTGATCTTAATAAAATAGTCCACATTTTTCTTTTCAGGAATCAAGTAAGAAATTTTAGTTTCTTCAAGAAATAAATTACTTCCTCCTTCAGTGACATTTTCAGTGAAAACATGCTTATTGGCTATTAATGACCATGATGCATAGGCTGTTTCATCCTCAAACCTATATAATGGAAAACTACAATTTTTGAATTCAAAATCAAGATCGTTCTTAAAACGCCTAAGTTGAATACTTAAATAGTTATTCAAAAAATAAGCCATTCTATAATCAGCGAGAACAGAGTGAATCCCGATTAGATCATAATCATGATCAAATTCAAAATCAATGCAATGAATTTTTGACACTATAGTTAGTTTGAAACTAAACATTTTTGCAAAAATAGAGATAGTTTTGCGAAATCAACTCAAATTTTTGCGAAATCGATTGAGAAGACCATATTTTGGGATCATGACATCATCCATTAATGTTCAATTTGATCCTTTAATTTATAATAGGCTCTTTTTGACGCAATTTCTTCAGCTTTCTTTTTTGAAGTTGCACGCCCCTTTGACACCAGATCCTGATCAACCAATAATTTAACACTAAAATGCTTTAAGGTATCATTACCAGTATCCTCGTAGACATTGTATTTAATTCTCTTTTTGTTTTTTTGACTCCATTCGATCAATACACTTTTATAACTGGTTATTTTACCTTCAAGTCTTTCAATATCTACATAGGGTTCTATAACAAATCTATAGATAAATTTTTCGGTAAAGGAATATCCTCGATCTGAATGAATGGCCCCGATTAAGGCCTCGAACAGATTTCCATGAATGTTGTCGCCAAAATTTGAATTTGGAATGGTGCTCTCTACAAATTTGATAAGATTCAGGTCTTTGCCAAGTTCGTTTAAATGCTCTCGACTCACTATTTTTGAGCGCATCTGTGTTAAATAACCTTCATCTCCGGAAGGAATTTTTTTAAAAAGATAGTTGGCAATGACAGCTCCCAATATAGCATCACCCAAAAACTCAAGGCGTTCATAATTCATTGGAATCCCAGTACTGTTTACTCTTTTAAGCGAGCTATGGGTAAATGCTTCTTTGTAAAAATGTATTTTTTTAGGTCGGTATCCTAAAATTTTTCTAATCGCCATAATAAATTCTTCATCCTTAGCGGTATGAGAATTTGTTATTTTGCGAATTAGATTCATTTAGTTTTAATCTTCGTATTTTCTGAATAAGATACAGGCATTATGACCACCAAAACCAAATGTATTGCTCATGGCAACCTTAACTTCTCTTTTTTGAGCCGTATTAAAAGTGAGATTTAATTTTGGATCGATGTCATCATCATCAGTAAAATGATTAATCGTTGGAGGAACAACTCCATGATTGATCGATAGGATGGAAGCGATGGCTTCTATCGCTCCGGCCGCACCTAATAAGTGACCCGTCATCGATTTTGTAGAATTGATGTTTAAATTATAGGCATTTTCTCCAAAAACACTTTTAATAGCCTTTAGCTCTGCAACATCTCCAAGTGGTGTTGAAGTACCATGCATATTAACGGCATCTACTTCTTCTGGCGAGATTTCAGCATTTTTAAGACAATTAAGCATCACATTTTTTGCTCCACGCCCTTCAGGGTGCGGCGCAGTTATATGATGTGCATCAGCAGAAAGTCCACCGCCGATAACTTCGGCATATATTTTAGCACCTCTGGCTTTTGCGTGTTCGAGTTCTTCAAGAATTAAGGCGCCTGCTCCTTCACCAAGTACAAAACCATCTCTGTCTTTATCGAAAGGTCTGGATGCCGTTTTTGGATCATCATTTCTTGTAGATAAGGCATGCATGGCATTAAAACCACCCATACCAGCAATAGTAACGGCAGCTTCGGAACCACCAGTAACGAAAACATCTGCCTGACCCAATCGAATATAATTTAAAGAGTCAATGATAGAATTGGCCGATGATGCACAGGCCGAAACAGTTGTAAAGTTGGGTCCTTGTAAATTGTGTTTGATCGAAATCTGCCCTGGGGCGATATCCGCGATCATTTTTGGAATGAAAAATGGGTTAAAGCGCGGGGATCCATCTCCCTGTGCGTAGTTTAGAACTTCATTTTGAAAAGTTTCAAGGCCGCCTATTCCAGCGCCCCAAATTACACCTATTCTAGAAGTGTCTTCATTTTCTAAATCAAGACCTGAATCAGCAATAGCTTCATCAGCTACAACCATAGCGTATTGGGTGAATCTATCCATTTTGCGTGCCTCTTTTCTGTCAAAATGATCAGTGGCAACAAAGTTTTTAAGCTCACAAGCAAATTCGGTCTTAAAATTTGACGCATCAAAATAGGTAATGGGAGCAGCTCCGCTAACTCCGTTAGTCAGTCCTTCCCAGTATTCTTTAACAGAATTTCCTATAGGAGTCAAAGCCCCTAAACCTGTCACAACTACCCGTTTTAATTCCATCTTTAAAGGTTTAATAATAAAAACAAGAAATTACGAGCCATTTCCAAAAAAGGAAAAGCTCGTAATTTTATAGGTAAAGTATAAATTTATTTAGCTTCTTCAATATAGCTAATCGCTTGACCAACAGTACCGATATTTTCGGCTTGGTCATCTGGAATTTGGATATCAAATTCTTTTTCAAACTCCATAATTAACTCAACTGTATCCAATGAATCCGCTCCTAAGTCGTTGGTAAAGTTAGCTTCATTAGTAACTTCATTTTCGTCCACTCCTAATTTGTCAACGATAATGGCTTTAACTCTTGATGCAATGTCTGACATAATTTTTTATTTTTAAATTTAAATAGTGCTGCAAAAATAATATATTTTCACTTCAAATGGGTAAAAAGTAAAAAAAAGTTGAACAAGAGTAGAAAGACAAATAATTTCCAATTTGTTTTTTCAACTTGATTATTATTCTTTTTTTTGTTAACTCTCCTAAAAAACAACAATTATGCTCAGGATTATCATTTTTGCCTCAGGCTCCGGAACTAACGCTGAGAATATCATTGAGTACTTTAAAAAAGGTACATTGGCCGAAGTGAGTTATGTTGTAAGCAATAATGAAAATGCTGGTGTTTTGGAAAGGGCGAAAAGATTACATATACCGTCCAGGGTCTTTAGTAAAAAGGAGATGACTACGGATTTTTTTTTAAAATTTTTAGCCGAACATGCAGATTTTATTGTGCTTGCCGGATTCTTATTAAAGATACCTGACCAAATGATTACCTTATTTCCAAATACTATAGTAAATATTCATCCTGCCTTACTTCCTAAATATGGAGGAAAGGGGATGTATGGTATGCATGTCCATAGAGCCGTTGTGGCCAACAAGGAGTCAGAAACCGGCATCACTATCCATTATGTCAATGAGCAGTATGATGAAGGAGCAATTATTTTTCAAAAAACAGTAGCTTTGGACCACAGTGATACTCCGGAAGATGTGGCGGCTAAAATTCACGTTTTAGAACAGGAAAATTTCCCAAAGGTTATTGAAAAATTATTAAAAACGATCAATGAGGGTTAATGTATACACCGACGGAGCCTGCAGTGGAAACCCTGGAAAAGGCGGATTTGGTATTGTCATGGAATGGGTAGGGAAACCCTATAAAAAAGAGTTTTCAGAAGGCTATAGACTTACTACCAATAATAGAATGGAACTGTTGGCCGTCATTGTTGCACTTGAACAGCTCAAAAAGGATGGGATGCAAGTCCTTGTTTTTTCTGATTCGAAATATGTGGTTGATTCTGTTGAGAAAGGCTGGGTTTTCGGTTGGGTTAAAAAAGGATTTAAGGATAAAAAAAATCCTGATTTATGGCGTCGATTTTTAAAAATCAATCAAAAGCATCAGGTAAAATTTAAATGGATCAAGGGTCATAATGATCATCCTCAAAATGAACGTTGCGATCAACTGGCTGTCAAGGCAGCAAAAAAAGAAACCCTCCAGGTAGATGAAGGATTTGAACTTTCTCAAAATAATAAAGCTGGTAAACTAGATATATAATAGCTTAAGCTTAATTATCTCATTAATTCATTATTATTTATAGTTATTGGGATATAGCCAAAATAAGTAATTCATCGTTTTGACCATAGAGATATAGTTCCTTTTTGACAATTTCAAAACGTGCAATTTTAGGTAAATTCTGAAAAAATAAATCTTCCACACTCATATCAGGACACATTTTTCTGGTAGCACCTGCAGGTCCAAAACTTAATGTATTTTCAGAAAGCTTGTACGTAGAGAAATAATTGTTACAACCCGAAAAGCCGGCTACTTTTGAATCTACTTTTTCAAAGATCATTGTTGGTGAGCTACTTAATTGTTCTATTCCTTTGATTTTTATAACCGTCCATGTTTTCATTAAATCGGCATTATCAGCAGATGGGATTTTCGAAATGATATTTTTTAATTCATATCTGATAGAAGAAGCGTCAGCAGCAGGATTGGGTACTGAAATTTCATTTATCAGCAATTCGTAGGTAAAACCTTCCTCGTAGGTAAAACCCTCTATTTGCTCATAGAAATAGGTCCATTCGTCTTCGGGATTTTCCTTGACAAGCATACAGAATTGAGGGCCAACCCCTACACAATTTTCTAAATGATCGGCTACAATTAACATTTTAGATTGTACCTCGGTATTCGAAGTGCAAGACATGATGATCAAAAGGAATAAATATTTCATAATGATAATGGTTTAGGACAACATGGTTTGAGCTCTGAGAAGGGCCTCGATAAAAAGATCAATTTCCTCCTTTGTATTATAGAAGGAGAAAGAGGCACGAACTGTGCCAGGAATTTTATAATAATCCATAATAGGTTGGGCACAATGATGTCCGGTTCTTACGGCAATTCCTAATTTGTCTATGATCGATCCAATATCATAAGGATGAATTCCTTCAATATTAAATGAAATAACAGCGGCCTTTTCTTTAGAAGTGCCATAAAGCACAACCTTGTCAATAGCTAATAGTTTCTTTGTGGCGTATTGAAGCAATTCATTTTCGTAAGCAGCGATCTGTTCAAAGCCTATGTTATTCATATAATCCAGGGCTACGCCAAAAGCAATAACTCCTGCAATATTGGGTGTTCCCGCTTCGAATTTATGTGGCAGATCTGCATAGGTAGTTTTTTCGAAAGTCACTTCACTGATCATTTCTCCACCTCCCTGATACGGGGGTAATTTATTCAACCAACTTTCTTTCCCATAGATCATACCAACCCCGGTAGGTCCGCAAAGTTTATGAGCCGAGCAGGTATAGAACTCACAATCGAGTTCCTGAACATCCGGTTTAATATGAGGTGTGGCTTGTGCGCCGTCTATGAGAACAGCAGCACCAAAGTCATGCGCCCTGTCAATAATTTTTTTTATTGGATTGATGGTTCCCAAGGCATTGGAAACATGATTGACAAAAACCAATTTGGTTTTTTCAGAAAGGAGCTTTTCATAAGTGTCCATTTCCAATTCCCCTTTAAGGGTCATAGGAATTACTTTAAGTTGGGCCCCTGTTCTTTCACAGAGCATTTGCCAGGGAACGATGTTGGAATGGTGTTCTAGTGCCGAGACAATAATCTCATCTCCGTTGTTTAATAAAGAGGAAAAACCTGAGGCCACCATGTTAATGGCATGCGTGGTCCCCGAAGTCAATATGATCTCATATGATTTGGCAGCATTAAAATGGTTTTGAATTTTAATACGGGCCTCTTCATAGGCATTAGTGGCTTCCTGACTTAGGGTATGCACTCCACGGTGGATATTTGCATTGTAATTGCTGTAATAGTCAACAATTGCATCCATCATCACCTGAGGTTTCTGAGAAGTCGCAGCATTGTCAAAATATACCAATGGTTTCCCATTCACCTTGCGATTTAGTATGGGAAAATCCTTTCTTATTTTTTCTACGTCGAACATATTTTATTTAGAATCATTCAAAATACAAATATACGACAGTAACGTGGCAAGGCCTCAAAAAATGAATCGAAAAATTCGTTATTTTTGTCCGAATCAAAAGAAATAGCCTTGGCATGAAAAAATCTCTTAAGTATCTATTGATAATTGTATTATTCTGTTTTTTATATGCAGGCTATACCTATTATCCTGCCCTAAACATTGTTTCCGGTTATGCGAGTAAGAATATGGCTTCGGGTCTTTTCCTGGCCAAGCGGGATCAGTTGTCAATTGAAAAACAAGACAATGGGTTTTTGCCGATCAACTTTGCGAGTTATGACATCGATGAACAAGAAAAATCGGTAAGCTCGTCCATTTTTGGATTGATGAAAAGAAAAGCAATTTATATAGAAGGCTTGGGTGCTATTCTAGTCAATGATACGTATGATGCAGCAAGAAAAATTATGATTCCAAACCGTTTTATATCTGAAAGTAAATTGCCATATCCATATGGCAATCTGCCTCAAAAGGATACGGTCTTTAACGAAGTAGATTATGAGAAGCTTCAAGTAGCTGTCAACAACGCTTTTGATCGAACAGAAGAAAAAAAACAGCAGACAAGATCCGTTCTGGTAGTGTATAAAGACCAGATCATTTCAGAAAAATATGCGGAGGGGTTTGACCAAACCTCATTGATGCATGGATGGTCTATGACCAAGAGTTTGACCAGCGCGATGTATGGTATACTTCAGAAAAAAGGCCGCATCGATATCAATGAAAAAACAGGGTTGGAAGCCTGGGCAAATGATGAAAGGAAGGAAATCACCTATAATGATTTGTTGCATATGAACAGTGGATTGGAATGGGAGGAGGAATATTTCAATATCTCCGATGCTACAAAGATGTTATATCTGGAGAGCGATATGGGTCAGGTTCAAATAGAGAATCAATTGGTTGCAAAACCGAATGAATTATGGTATTATTCTTCAGGTACCACAAATATTTTGTCTGGGCCCCTACTTAGAAAAGAATTTGACAGTCATCAGGAATACCTTGATTCTTGGTACAGAGAATTAATTGATAAGATCGGGATGCATTCAACAGTAGTCGAAGCAGATCTGGCGGGTAATTATATAGGTTCATCTTATGCCTGGGCGTCCACAAGAGACTGGGCGAAGTTTGGCTTGTTATATTTACATGAAGGGAATTGGAACGGAGAACAGATCATTGACAGTTCCTGGGTTCACTATTCGGCAACTCCTACAAATACCTCAGAAGGAAGATATGGAGCACAGTTTTGGTTAAATGCAGGGGGATACCATCCGGATGTTCCTAAAGATATGTATTCCTGTAACGGATTTAAAGGACAATATGTTTTCATCATACCCAGTAAAGACCTTGTAGTGGTAAGAACCGGATTGGTAGCAGATCCAAAATTTAACATCAACATATTTTTAAAGGAAATCATTGAGAGCATAGAATAATTGTATAGGTATGGAATTGAATCTTCAACAAATTGAAAGGGTTAAAAGTATTTCTAAATCAGAATTTGTTCAAAACTATGTAAAACCTCAGATACCAGTTGTGATTGAAAACCTGGTTGATGATTGGCCCGCAGCTACAAAATGGAATTTTGATTATATAAAGGAAAAAGTAGGAGATAAGATTGTTCCGCTTTATGACGATCGACCTGTAGATTACAAGGATGGCTTTAACGAACCTCATGCCACCATGAAAATGAGTGCGTATATTGATCTCTTGCAAAAGGAGCCTACCAAGTATCGAATATTTTTATACAATGTTTTAAAAGAAGTTCCTGAACTTCAGGAAGATTTTGATTTTCCTGATATTGGCTTGAGATTGATGAAATCACTACCCATGTTGTTTTTTGGAGGTGAAGATGCTCATACCTTTATGCACTACGATATTGATCTGGCCAATATCCTGCATTTTCATTTCCAGGGTAAAAAGGAGTGCATACTTTTCCCGAATGCGGAAAAAAAACATATGTACAAAGTTCCTCATTCTTTAATTACCCACGAGTCAATCGATTTTTCGAATCCAGATTTTGTAAAGTGGCCCGCTTTGAAAAATGCAAAAGGGTATAAAACAGAACTGGAGCATGGAAATGTGCTGTATATGCCTGAAGGATACTGGCACTATATGCGATATATTACTCCCGGGTTTTCAATGAGTATGAGAGCGATTGCAAGAAATCCAAAAAACTTGTCCAGGGCCATCTATAATATTTTTATTATGAGAAATATAGATAATCTGATGCGTCGGGTCAAGGGTCAAAAATGGATCGATGAGAAAAACGAAAAAGCCATTACGAATACACATTCGGGGCTTTAGATATTCTTTACATATCCATTCCTAATTCCACATCAAGTTTTTTAGCCAGTAATTTATTGATCCTTGATTTGAGTACCGGGATCTTAATTTTTTCAACCACATCATTGCAGAAGGCGAAAAGCATCAAGGCCTTAGCTTCTTTTTCTGGTATTCCTCTTGATTGCAAATAAAATAATGCTTTGTCATCAATCTGACCAATGGTACAACCGTGAGAACATTTTACATCATCGGCAAATATTTCAAGTTGAGGTTTGGCATTGATCGTGGCCTTATCTCCAATCAGTATATTGTCATTTTGCTGATAGGCATTTGTTTTTTGAGCCAGTTTATCAACGATGACCTTTCCGTTGAATACTCCTGTAGACTGCTCGTCATATATTCCTTTATACATTTCATGACTTTCACAGTTTTCTTGTTTGTGATGCACCAACGTATGGTTGTCAACATGTTGTTTACCTCTAATCAGGGTGATACCGTTTAGGTTAGAAGTAATGTGTTCTCCTTCCTGATGGAATTCAAGGTTATTTCTGGTAATATTTCCCCCGAAAGAAAAAGTATTTATTGAAACGATACTGCTGTCTTTTTGATGAACGTATATATTGTCAATTAATGAAGATGATTTTCTATCATTTTGGATCTTGTAAATATCAGCAATGGCCCTTTTATGAGCAAAGACCTCTGTAACTGCATTTGTAAGAACCTTGTTATTGCTAAGGCTCTGGTGACGTTCATAGATTTGCACATGAGAATTTTCGCCAACCACGATCAAGTTTCGAGGTTGCAACATGATTTCTTTTTCATTTCCTGTTGAAAAATGAAGAACCTGAATTGGTTTAGGAAGTACGACGTTTTTCGGAATATTGATAAAAACCCCTTCCTTAGAAAATGCTGTATTTAAAGAAGTAAGACTATCACTTTTTGAAGCGACATTTCCAAAATAGTGATCTACCACCATTTTGTATTTAGGTTGTTTTAAGGCTGATGAAAGTATACAAATATCTGCCACATCATGAGTTGTGTCTGATAAAAAGGAACTATAAACACCATCAATAAAAACGAGCTTATACGATTCTATTTCATGCAGAAAATATTGCTTGACTTCCTTTAATTCGATAGCAGCCTCACTTGTTGGAAATACGCTATAATCGTTTTTCAACAGTGAATTTAAGGAGGTATATTTCCACTCTTCATCTTTCCTGTTAGGAAAACCTGACTTTTCAAATTGTGCAATAGCTGCTGATCTGATACCGTGAATTTTAGAATCCAGATCTACATTGCCTTTATTCTCAAATGCCATAAAGGAGGCGACTAATTTTTCTTTTAAATCCATATCAATTCCAACTATTTCAACCAATCATATCCTTTTGCTTCCAACTCATGAGCCAGCTCTTTTCCTCCTGATTTCACAATTCTACCATCGTGTAACACATGAACAAAATCAGGAACAATATAGTCAAGTAGTCTTTGGTAATGGGTAATGACTATGACAGCATTATTCTCATTTTTTAGCTTGTTTACACCGTTGGCAACAATTTTTAATGCGTCAATATCCAAACCTGAATCCGTTTCATCAAGTATGGCCAAGCTAGGTTCTAACATTGCCATTTGGAAGATTTCATTACGTTTTTTTTCACCACCAGAAAACCCTTCATTTAAAGATCTGGAAAGAAACTTTCTATCCATTTCTAATAATTCTGACTTTTCTCTGATCAGTTTCAACATATCCCGAGCTGGAAGATCTTCCAATCCTTGGGCTTTCCTTTTTGCGTTGATCGCTGTTTTGATAAAATTTGTGGTAGAGACGCCTGGAATCTCAACAGGATATTGAAATGACATAAAGATTCCTTTATGTGCTCTTTCATCAGGTGACAGTTCGAGAATACTTTCATCCTGAAAATCAATATCACCTTCTAAAACTTCATAAGTTTCATTTCCGGCAATAACCGAAGACAAGGTACTTTTCCCCGAACCGTTTGGCCCCATGATCGCGTGTACTTCTCCTGGCTTGACATCCAAGTCAATTCCTCTAAGGATTTCTTTATCCTCAATTCCGGCGCGTAAATTTTTTATGTGTAGCATTGTGTAAATGTCTTAAAAACTTTATTTTTTAATTTGTTATCCAACAGATCCTTCCAATGAGATCTCGAGTAATTTTTGTGCTTCAACCGCAAATTCCATGGGTAGTTTATTCAACACTTCCTTGCTAAAACCATTGACGATTAAGGCGATCGCTTTTTCAGTGTCAATTCCCCTTTGGTTGCAATAGAACAATTGGTCCTCTCCAATTTTACTTGTAGTTGCCTCGTGTTCTATTTGAGCAGTTTTATTTTTTGCCTCTATATAAGGAAAGGTATGTGCTCCACATTCATTGCCCATTAATAAAGAATCACACTGCGAGAAGTTTCTGGCATTTTCAGCACGAGCGCCTATTTGAACCAATCCTCTATATGAATTTTGTGATTTCCCTGCTGATATCCCTTTCGAGATAATGGTGCTTTTGGTGTTTTTACCGAGGTGGATCATTTTTGTTCCTGTATCTGCTTGTTGAAAATGATTCGTAACGGCAATTGAATAAAATTCTCCAACTGAATTGTTTCCTTTCAAAACACAACTTGGGTATTTCCATGTTACGGCACTTCCGGTTTCAACCTGAGTCCAGGAAATTTTCGAATTGGTATGGCAAATACCTCTTTTTGTTACAAAATTATAGACACCGCCCTTTCCTTGTGCATCGCCAGGGAACCAATTTTGTACCGTTGAATACTTGATCTCTGCATCATCCAGAGCAATCAATTCAACAACTGCAGCATGCAATTGGTTTTCATCTCTTGCAGGAGCTGTACATCCTTCCAAATAACTTACATAACTTCCTTTATCGGCAATAACCAGCGTCCTTTCAAATTGACCCGTACCCCCTTCATTGATTCTGAAATAGGTAGAGAGCTCCATAGGGCAGGTCACTCCTTTTGGGATGTAGCAAAAAGAGCCATCCGTGAAAACAGCAGAATTTAACGCCGCGTAAAAATTATCTGTTTTGGGAACAATACTCCCAATATATTTTTTGACCAATTCAGGGTGTTCCTGAATGGCTTCTGAAATAGGGCAAAATATGATACCTTTTTCAGCGAGTGTTGCTTTAAATGTTGTTGCTACGGATACGGAGTCAATAACGATGTCCATGGCAACGCCTGAGAGTCTTTTTTGCTCATTAATAGAGATACCTAGTTTGCTAAAAGTCTTTAATAATTCAGGATCAACTTCATCAAGGCTCTCCAATTCTTTTTTAGGCTTTGGAGCAGAATAATAACTGATTCCTTGAAAATCAGGTTTTTCATAATTGACATTGGCCCAGTCGGGTTCAGTCATATTTTTCCAGATCTCAAAAGCTTCCAAACGCCAATCAGTCATCCATTGTGGCTCATTCTTTTTCTTTGAAATGGCTACAATAACATCTTCGTTGAGCCCTTTAGGAAAAGTTTCAGATTCAATATCTGTATAGAAACCATATTCATACTCTTTGGTTTCGAGTTCTTTTTTCAAATCATCCTCGGTGTACTTACTCATAGTGTCAGGTTAAAAGTTACTTTAAAGTGAAAAGCTTTCACCGCATCCACAGGTTCTGTTCGCATTGGGGTTTTTAAAGATAAAACCGGCTCCGTTAAGTCCGCCTGAATAATCAAGTTCAGTTCCTACAAGGTATAGGAAGCTTTTCTTGTCAACAATAATTTTGATGTTATTGTTTTCGAAGATCTTGTCATTCTCTTTTTCCTCATTATCAAAACTAAGATCATAAGACAAACCAGAACAGCCGCCACTCTTTACACCAACTCGTATAAAGTCTTTGGAAGCGTCATAACCATCCTCTCTCATTAATTCAATCGCCTTCAATTTGGCCTTTTCAGATACTTGTATCATAACAAATTAGATTCATTCTAAATAAGTGCAAAGATATACTAAAATATACACTTAAGGAATATTCTAAAAAAAAAAAATAGTCATTGAACACAATAATATTTTTTTTTTTGCAACACAAAAAACACACAATATTCAATATATAACTGCGTTCGGCTATTAACAATTTTCTCGAGTTATTAACATCTTCTTAACAAGGATGAACTCTTCTTATAAGGCTAATGATAATATCCTAGAGATAAATTGTTGATATATAGACAATTAAACCAATACGTAGGATATGGAAACCGAGAATTCGCGAACCGGTAGACAATCGAAAAATAACAATTTAAACCCGTTATCACAAAATAAATTTGTGTTAGCAGGTCTTATGTATTTACCAAACCACAACAATAACAATACCAATTGTATGAATTCTTTAACAATGAATACACAAGAAAATATTGATTTATTTAGGAAAAGATCTCCTAAAAAATCTTACTATTCTTCAAAAGGACTAAGAATCTTAATGATTTTGGGGCTGTTCTTATTTTCTATCAGCATGTTTGCGCAGAATGTTGGTGACTATGGATCCATTCAGGATGGTGACTGGGACAACTCTGCTACATGGGGTGTCTGGAATGGATCAATTTATGTCACAGACGGAACCTATCCGGGAGAGTCAACAGGTAGCTATGATGTGTACATCGTAGGTGGAAACATAGTGAATTTGGATACAAATATTCCAGGCACTTTTGATTCCTTGATTATTGGTGATTCAGATGGAGTAGAGGAAACATTGAGCATAGGTGGTACATCCGAATTAGATATTTCCTTATTACACATTTCAAGTGATGGCTTAATAAATTGGACAGCAAACGTTACTTTCAGTATACCGAGTCCAACAGCAACTATAGTGATTGATTCAGATGGAAATATTACAGCTGATTCTCCTTGTAACGCAGCTCAAAGAATTGAAATTGGAAATTCCATTATTTCAGCTTGTAATGGTGAAGCCGGGGCTATATATAGTTTTTCAGAATTGGTAGCGGCAGGTGGCTACGATGGAACTGATAGTGATTCAGACGGCATTATTGATGCTATAGATTTAGATGATGACAATGATGGAATTCTTGATAAACATGAAAACAATTTGTTAGTAAATGGAGGTTTTGAAAATATAAGTGGACTCAATGATGGTAATAATCAGGCAGCTCAAGGCGTAAATGCTACAACAATTCAACCTTGGGTCCTAACAGATGGAAGTGGGACACCTAACTATGTTCAAGTTGACGGAGACAATGGTTACGGAGATGGAGGCCCTAACAATGATGCCGATCCAAATACTACAGGTCCAACTGATCAACATTATTTTGATATTAATGGGACTGCTACTTTATATCAGTCATTTACCATTTATTCCAACCTTACAATTACTTATTCAGGATATTTTTCACCAAGAGATAATGGAACAGGATCAGGACAATTAAAAATATTTTCGGGTATTGGGATCGTTGGAAGCGAGATTAGTGCTACTTCTGTTTTTTCTTTACCTACTATAGGGAGATCCAGGGATACACCATGGACTTATGTTCAAGGAACGGCAACATTATCTCCCGGAACCTATTCTTTTGTTGTCGTCATGACTAATCCAACAAATTTTGATGAAGGTGTTGTTAATATTGATGGATCGGATATTGATACAGATGGTGATTTGATTGCCAATTACCTCGATTTGGATAGTGACAATGATGGTATTTTTGACGCTGAAGAGGCAGGTCATGGACAAGCCTATACAAATGGAGTTGTCAACGGCAATGTCAATTCAGATGGAATTCCAGATGCAGTTCAATCAAGTCCAGTAGATGGAACAGTGAACTATGTCCTTGCCGAGAGTTCAGATGATTCTGATACCAATTTCAACTTTTTAGATTTAGATAGTGATGGTGATGGCATTCCGGATAATGTTGAGGCGCAAACAACACTAGGTTATGCAGTTCCTTCGGGATCAGTTAATAGCGATGGTGTTGACAATAACTATACCACAGGATTGATTCCTGTGAATACGGATGGTGCCGACAATGAAGATTATCTAGATACAGATTCAGATAATGAAGGTGGAAACGATACAGTGGAAGCTGGTATAACCTTAGCAGGAACTGATGCGGATGGTGATGGGTTAGATGATAATACAGATGCAACTACAGGTTATACTGATCCGGGAGGAACAATTGATAATCCTTTAACTGGAACTGTAATTCTTCCAGATACTGATGCAGACGCTAATTCAGGAGGTGATGTAGATTTTAGAGATGATTGTACTTCACCATTAGCACCATCGTTTACTCAGATAGACCCAACGTGTTTGGTAGCTACAGGTACAGTAAATGTAACGAGTCCAGTAGGAGGATCTACATATACATTAACAGGAATCAGTCCGGCTGTTGCAGCTCAAACAGGGACGAGTTTTACAACTTTAGCAGCAGGAACATATACCTTAACAGAGACCAATTCAGATGGATGTGAGTCACCGGTAAGTAACATTACGATTGCTCCACAGCCATTGACACCGGCTGTACCTACTTTAAGCAGTACGGCAGCGACATGTTTATCAGAAGAGATCACTACGATTACCAATTACGATAATACATTGACTTATGTATTTAGTCCAACAGGGCCAAGTGTAAATGGAAGCGGAGAAGTTACAGGAGCGATTGCAGCTACTAATTATACGGTAACGGCATCAAATACTACATGTACATCA
>CAJQNF010000045.1 GCA_905479625.1 uncultured Flavobacteriaceae bacterium
GAATTTGAATTTACCCTGATCAATACTTATAATAAAAATATTACTTTTGACCAGGTTCATTTTTATGGTGTTTTTCAAGGTTATAAAAATAAGATTCTAGCGAAAGTTCCATTGAAAATAAGTAATGTAAAGAGTTTAAAGCCGAATGAACAAATTGTTTTTAAAGCGGTTTTTGAAGCTCCAAAACTTAGTGAAACTGAAGCAATCACATTTAGAGTGGCACTTGAATTTTATGACTTGCTGGAAGGGTTTCAAGGAAATAAAGTTCCTGTAGAGGTGATAAATCAAATCAATAACGAATAAAATATCATGTTTGAGGGCATAGAAAAAATATCGGTAACTAGTGATTGGATCACATTGATCTTTATGACTGTTTTGATCCTGATTGCTATTCTTCAATTTAATTTCACAGAGCGTTTTTCCAAACTTTTCTCTCTGGTTTATTCAGAAAAATACTACACCGATTATATAAAAACTCGCCCCTTGATTTTCAATTGGTTCCATGTTATTTTCTTTTTTATCATTATTTTTAACATTTCACTAAGTGTTTATTTTACAATAAATGCCTTTTCTATTTCAGATATTACAGGGCAGTTTTACCTCTATTTTCAAATCTTAATCATGACGCTGGGCTATTTCAGTCTGAGGTATTTTGTGGGCTACTTACTTGGAAATATTTTTGAATTAGAAGAGGGTCAAAATTATTTTACATTTCTCAAAATGAGTAATTTAGCTTTAATTTCTGTTTTGATATTTCCTTTGCTTATTCTGACTAATTACAGTGTGGGCTTTTTTCATAAGTTTTTGATAACTTTCAGCATTGTGGCCTTTCTAGCTATTGCTTTATTTCGTTACTTTGTTTTGATCAAAAATGAAAAACTTAGTTTTAACAATTTGTTCTATTTATTTTTGTACCTTTGCGCCCTTGAATTAAGCCCCTTTATAGTTATTTATAAACTGTTTGTTGAATAAAACAAAATTATATGAAAGTAAAAACTATACTCGTTTC
The DNA here is from genome assembly GCA_905479625.1 of uncultured Flavobacteriaceae bacterium. GTDB lineage: Bacteria > Bacteroidota > Bacteroidia > Flavobacteriales > Flavobacteriaceae > Lutimonas. Next base: position 1,010 of record CAJQNF010000045.1, read on the forward strand.
GCAACCCGCTCCAAAGGCAGAACAATCACCTTATTTCGATTTGATGAACAAACAAAAAGTGAAAATAGATTTTCGCTCGTTTATTCATGTAGAAGGAGAATCTTCAAGAGAGGTAAGAAATCAGAAAATAGATTTTTTAAGTTTTTCCGCAGTAATTTTTACAAGTAGAAATGCAGTCGATCACTACTTTAGATTGGCGGATGAAATGAGGGTTGTCGTTCCTGACGAAATGAAATATTTTTGTCTTTCTGAAGCGGTGGCTTTTTATTTACAGAAATATGTGGTTTACAGAAAGCGAAAGATCTACGTAGGTACAAGAACCTTTGATGATTTAATGCCATTGATCAAGAAACATAAATCTGAAAAATTCCTTTTACCTAGCTCTGACAAGGTAAAACAGACAATGATCGATAACATGGAAAGCCTTAAGGTGGAATGGAAAAGAGCTGTATTATTCAAAACGGTTGTTAGTGATCTTTCTGATCTTGAAGACGTGTTTTATGATGTTTTGGTTTTCTTTAGTCCAAGTGGTATAAAATCTCTATTTGAAAACTTTCCAACTTTTGAACAAAAAGCTACCAGAATTGCTGTTTTTGGAAATTCAACAGTAAGAGCAGCTGAAGAAGCTGGTCTTCAAATTGATATCGCTGCTCCATCAAAGGAAACTCCTTCGATGACAATGGCTCTTGAAAAATATATTAGAGAGGTCAACAAATAAACCCTCTTTAAAAACAAAAAAAGCGACTTAATAAGTCGCTTTTTTTGTTTTCAGGTATATCTTATCCTAGTTTGCTTTGATCACTTCCGTAATCTTAGTTTCCAGTTCGTCAGCAAGTTCAGGATTATCTCCAATGAGTGATTTCACAGCGTCTCTACCCTGGCCTAGCTTGGTATCTCCGTAACTAAACCATGAGCCACTTTTCTTGATGATCTCCAGTTCAACGCCAAGATCAAGAATCTCTCCAACCTTAGAAACGCCCAAACCATACATTATATCAAACTCTGTAGTTTGAAATGGTGGAGCTACTTTGTTCTTCACAACTTTTACTTTTGCTCTGTTTCCAAGTATTTTATCACCATCTTTGATCTGTGTTCTCCTTCTGATATCCAGTCTTACCGATGCATAAAATTTCAATGCATTTCCTCCGGTTGTTGTTTCCGGATTACCGAACATCACTCCTATTTTTTCTCTTAATTGATTGATAAAGATTACCGTACAATTTGTCTTATTGATAGTACCCGTTAGCTTTCTAAGAGCCTGTGACATCAAACGAGCATGTAAGCCCATCTTAGAATCACCCATTTCTCCTTCGATTTCACTTTTTGGTGTCAAGGCAGCAACTGAGTCAATAACTACGATATCAACAGCACCAGAACTGATCAAGTTATCGGCAATTTCTAAAGCTTGTTCCCCATAATCAGGTTGAGATATGATTAAATTATCAATATCTACACCTAAATTATTGGCATAAAAACGATCAAAAGCATGCTCTGCATCAATAAAAGCTGCAATTCCTCCTGCTTTTTGAGCCTCTGCCATTGCGTGTAAAGCCAATGTCGTTTTCCCTGAAGATTCAGGTCCAAAAATTTCTACTACCCTTCCTCTTGGATATCCACCAACACCCAAGGCTAAATCTAATCCTAATGAACCAGATGGAATCACTTCTATGTTCTGATAAGGCACATCTCCCATCTTCATAACAGAGCCTTTCCCGTAGGTTTTATCAAGTTTATCAAGGGTTAACTGTAATGCTTTTAATTTTGCTGCTTTTTCTTTGTCTTCTGCCATAATCGAACTAAATATTTTTCTTTTTATTTGATAATTGTACGGTAGCTAAAATAGGAATTTTTACGGGTATTAATTCCTTATATGAGTAACATAATTATTAACAATTTGATACCAATACATAGCGTTTTTTCAAACTCGCCAACTATTTATAAAAAAAACTGACTAAGGTCAACAATTATAAAGCCTTTATCGAATTTTAGAAGGACTTATACCGAAATGTTTCTTGAAATCAACAGAAAATTGGCCCATATGGTGAAACCCATATTTAATTGCAACATCAGAAACCCTGATCTTACGGCCCTTTAATTTGATCAATTCTTTTTTTACCGAGTCAAGATGGATTGCTTTTATATAAGCGCTAGGATTTACCTGAAACTTTTCTAAAAACGCATATTCAAGTGTTCTTTCACTTACTTGAGCGACTTTACATAACTCCTTAACAGACAATAACCTGTTTTTGTTATCCTTAATATGGTTTATAGACCTTTTTAAGGCTATATCTCTCTTTCTTAACCCCCTCGACCTGCTAATATTCTCAGTTCGGTTGAGGTATTTTAGTATTTTAAACAACAATTCATCCACCATAATTTTTTCTACCTCCTTAGATACGGAAGAACTATCCATTTTATGATTCTTGGCATAGTCAAGCAACATACTTGCATCCCTCCAGAAGCCCTGTAAGAAAGAAGCCTCTAAATTCAAATATTTTTCTGTTTTTGTGAAAATCTTTTCTGCATGACCAAAGCCATATACATCAATGAGTTCAAATAATTTTTTTTCCGAAATTGATAAAACATATACATCAAAATTATCATAGGAAACAGACTCTAAGATACGATTTCGAGGAAAAACGAGTAGTTGACCACTATCAACATCTTTATGCAACCAATTATAGTTTACCCCTATACTGGCTGGTAAAACAATACTTCTAAATCCTTTAGGAACCAAACCATTCTGATGAATGGTACCCCCTAGACTTGTTCTGCCAAGTTGAAAGGACTCATTTGAATACATGTTCAGGTATGCATTAAAATTATTCTTACTCAATAATTTAAAATCTAGATCCCATCCAACAGCAAACTGTTTAAATTCATCAAAATCCTTAAATATAGCCTCTATTAAATGCATTTCAATTATTATTATAGATTTTAAATATACAGTTTTATCTTTTTATTGCGGTTTTTTGATAATTAGTACTTAAAGAAATAATTATTTTTGGATCACAATTGTGTCCAACAATTTAACTTTAGTATATTATAAATTTCCATCTAAAACCCAATTGATATGTTTAAATCTTACTATGCCTCCTTATGGTGGTACTATTCTGTCAAACAGGCTTAATTTCAATAAATTAAAGAGTCTTATTCAAAAGAAGTTGTGTTTCATAAAGGAAGAGCCAACTCACAAATTGTACATTTGTTTTTTCCCAACAAACAAACAAACAAACAATGAAAAACCAAAAGAGCAATTTTTATCCAACGCTCAAATAATAATAATTATTAATTTAAAATGAGAAAACGATGATTAAAACATATCCAAAACTGCTGCTAGTAGCTTTGCTATTCAGCACTTTTACTTTCAACATTGCAGCCCAAGAAATCATCCATGATGCGGAGTATTATATACTTGAAGCCCAGCATGGTCAAAAGTGGGCAGCAGAAGACAAAGGCCTCCAGAAAAAATTGGCTGAGTTAAAAAAGAAGTATGGCACTCCACCAAACATCGTACACATCATGTGGGATGATATGCCCGTTGGAGAGATTGGTATTCCTGCCTTGCAAAAAAACAGAGGCTTTGAAACACCTGTTATGAATAAAATTGCTGAAGAGGGAATTCTTATGACAAGAATGTATACAGAACCATCTTGTACGCCTACCAGAGCTGCGGCAATAACAGGTCGTCACGCAGTCAGAAGCGGAATGACCAACGTAGCATTTCCCTATGAATATGGAGGAATTGCGGCTGAAGAAGTCTTTATGGCAGAAGTCCTTTCTGAAGCAGGATATGCAACAGCATTTTATGGGAAGGCTCATCTTGGAGACGTAGAAGCGAGCTATTTGCATACGCAAGGATTCGATGAGGCTTTATGGACCCCTTACAATCAGGTACCTAGTTTATATGTTAGAAGAGGACAACAGGCCGCGCTTTACCCAACAAGTTTATATCCTGATATGTATCCAAAAGACAAGTACACTTTAGACGATGGCTGGATTCCAGATGGATTTGTATGGGCATTAGAAGCTAAAAAAGGAGGTAAAGCTAAGGAATGGGGAAACACTGAAAACGATGACGATTATTACCGTATAGATCTTGAATGTGTTAAAAGAGCTAAAGCTTTTATGGCGAAAAGTAAAGATGAAAAGAAGCCATTTTATATCGCCTATTGGCCGATGATGCAATCTTTCCTTGGAAATCAGCCAGGAACACCAAACAATACTACCAGTGGTGCGGCAGTTCAAGAAGGATATGTTAAAGTTGATGGCTATGTTGGCCAAATAATGGATGAATTGAAAAGGCTTGGCCTGGAAGAAAATACTCTAGTAGTTCTTATGGCTGATAATGGACCAATGACCCATAATGGCCCTCCAGGTTTTATTGAGCATATATACCGTGGTGGTAAAGGAGATTTCACTGAAGGTGCTGTTCGTGTGCCTGCCATAGTAAAATGGAAAGGCGTTATTGAAGAAGGTCAAATCGTTGGTGATATGGTGCACGTTACTGATTTGTTTACAACCTTTGCCAATATTGGCGGAGCCAAAAAACACATCCCAACGGATAGAATTATTGATGGTTTAGATCAAACTTCACTTTTTTTAAATGGAGATGGATTCGGTAGAAGAGATTATGTATTCATATACACAGGACCACACCATGCCGCAACTGTAAAAGGGAGGTTTAAACGTCATTGGATGGGTGAATTACCTGGATTAAGTGGCGCAGCTTTTTATGATTTATACAATGACCCAAGAGAAGTAAATGGGAAAATGTTACCTGGGTTTACAACCAAGGGAATGTTTATGGAGATGAAGATTCGACATGAATTATGGAAACAAAAATACCCAGACAGACCTCAAACACGTGATTTTCCATTTAAAGGTTTAGATAATCCTTCTCCAAAGGTAAAGGCGGCTTCTGAACCAAGGATTGATCCAAAGGATTTACCTTTCGATCCAAGAGAATTTATTAAAGCACTTCCTGAATGGGAAGATACCGAGCAACTTTGGTATGATAACTAATAATGGCATTATGGCTCGTATAAAATATATACGGGCCTATTAATTTTTTACAGAATATGTATAGAAAATTTTTGACACTATTTATCATTGGCTTTGCACTGATTTCCATTGGGTGTTCCAATGAAAAAAAAATAGACCAACCAGATCAGAATACTGGTGATAAGATCATATTAAAAGTTGCAGGTTATGACCTTGACCGAGTAAAAGGCATTTTCACTGGGAAAGTAGAAATTGAAAATTGTGAAATCGAATTTCACAAGGTTGGAATTGGCGATGCAAATACGGCAGCTTTTAGTGGAGCCAACACTTATGATGTAACCGAGATAGGCCTAAACCCTTATATGTTAGCTTACGCCAATAATAATTTTAGAGAATATACCTTAATTCCAATTTTTCCATTACGAGCCTTCAGACATAAAAGCATTTTCATTCACAGTGAAAAAGAAATTAAAAACCCTGAAGATTTAAAGGGTAAAAAAATTGGTACTCCTGGTTATTCTTCCACATCCCTTACATGGATAAGAGGAATTTTAAAAGACGAGTACGGAGTAAATCCTGAAGATATTCATTGGGTACTCTCCAATGAAGACTCCTCTTCCGATGCTGCAGGAAAAATTTCAGAAGAAGAACAAGTTGTTCCGAATGATGTGACAGTATCCATTGGGTCGTCTGGAAAAGACGAATCTGATTTACTACTATCTGGCGAAGTTGATGCATTGTTTCATGCCGCTGAGCCAAAAGCATATATTCAAGGTAACCCTTTAGTGACAAGACTTTTCCCCGATTCACGACAAGTTGAAAGAGCTTACTATAAAAAAACAGGCATTTTTCCTATAATGCATGCAGTAGCGATAAAAACAGCGTTGATAGAAAAATACCCATGGTTGCCAAAAGCTGTTTTTGAAGCTTATTCAAAAGCAAAATCACAGCATTATACACAACTCAAAAAAGTGGGTTGGGCATATTCATCCCTACCCTGGTTTGCACAGGAATATGAGGAAACAAGAAAGGTAATGGGAGAAAATTTTTGGCCTTATGGAATTGAAGCCAATCGCAAAACTCTTGAAACACTTTTTAGGTATTCATTTGAACAGGGTCTTACAAAAAGACAACTCACTGTAGAGGAATTATTTGATAAATCTACACTTGAGTTAGAAGATAAATTGAGAAATAAGTAGTCAAAATCATTAAATATAGCCTATATTAAATGCATTCCAATTGTTATTATAATCTCTTTTAAGCACGAATTATGAAATTATCATGTTTTAAAATCGTTCTCTTATGTTGTTTGTTGTTTTCATTAGTCACATATGGTCAAGAAGCTGAACAACCTGAAAATACATCTGCCGAATCGGAAGAAGCTAAACTTGCCAAGGCTACCCAGAATCCGGTTGCTGACTTGTATAGTTTGCCCTTTCAAAATAACACGACATTTAATGTAGGTCCAAGAGACCGAACTCAAAATGTATTGAATATCCAACCTGTTATTCCAATTGGTTTGAGTGAGGGTATTAACCTTATTAACAGGGTAATAATACCAGTTGTAACGCAACCTTATGGAGATAATGGAATTAATTCATCCACAGGAATAGGAGACATAAGTTATACAGCCTGGTTATCTCCAACTAAAGCATCGAAAATCATGTGGGGAGTTGGACCTGCTCTTCAAATACCCACCTCATCATCAGCTGATGAATTCGGATCCAGAGAATTTGGAATTGGGCCCTCAATTGTGGCCCTTACGATCATAGATAAATGGGTAGCTGGTGTTGTGCTAAATAATATTTGGACTTTTGGAGATATAAGCGAGAATAAGTTCCTTTTTCAATATTTTGTCAATTATAATTTACCCAAAGCCGTTTATCTCGTTTCTGCACCTATTTTGACTGCTAATTGGAATGCTAATAACAGTGAACAGTGGATTGTTCCTTTTGGAGGAGGAATTGGTAAAGTTTTTAAATTAGGTAAACTGCCTATTAATGTAAATGCCCAAGGTTATTATAATGCTGTTAAACCCGATGGATGGGGTGACTGGCAAATGAGGGTCCAAGCGCAACTAATATTTCCAAAAAAATCCAAATAAATCATTCTGACGGATCTATTTTAAAATATTCTAGCTTTTCATCATATACATATGCGGAATTCCATCTTCCATATATTCATGTCCGGTCGAAACAAATCCCAGAGATTCGTAAAATTTTTTTAAATATTGCTGAGCACCAATTCGAATCGTTTTGGTTTTAAACAATGATTCTATTTCTTTAATTGATCTTGACATTAATTCGAACCCAAGGCCGTCTTTTCTAAAATCTTGATGCACCACTACCCTTCCTATCGCGGCTTCATCATAATAGTCACCTGGGGCAAATAATCTGGTATATGCAACTGTTTTTCCTTGATCAGTTGTTGCAAATAAGTGATAGGCTATTTCATCCTTACCATCTAAATCTAAATAAGGACAATCTTGTTCAACTACAAAAATATCCAGACGTAATTGAATAAAATCATGAAACTCAGAAACAGTTAATTCATCAAAGCTTTTAAGCGTCCAATTCATACATTTTTATTAATCCTGAATAATAAAATCTTTGTGATCATCTCGCTCAAACTCAGGTTGAAGATTGGAATGATAGATATGAAACCTCTCCTTTAAAATATGTTCTACTTTAGCGCAAATCATATCAAATTCAGAAAGCTTTATATCTTTATTAAACTCTATATGTGCCTCAAAATGAACTTCATGATCATTTAACTGCCAGATATGAACATGATGTATATTTTCTATTTCAGGAACCGCAATTATTTCGTCCTGAATTGCCTTTATCTCTAGTCCTTTAGGAGCAAAGAGCATTAAAATTTTTAAAGAATCTAAAAAAATACTCCAGCTCATAAATAAAAGATAAATGGAGATAAGAATGGTAAGAATAGCATCTAACCAATAGATCTGATAATATTTCATAAAAATACCTCCAATCATAACAACTACAGAGGTCAGCATATCTGTGATAAGATGTAAATATGCTGATTTCATATTCAAATTATGGTCTGCGTCTTTTTTTAATAAAATTACACTTAAACCATTTCCTAGAATAGCAATTAATGCCAACCAAATCACTAAATCACTTCCAATTTCGGTCGGGTGGTTCAATCTTTTTACTGCTTCAATTCCTAAAACTACAGCAATAATAATCAAGGTAGTTGAATTGATAAATGCTGCTATGATTTCTGCTCTCTTAAAGCCAAAAGTTTGATGTAGAGTTTGTTTTTTATTGTTACTCAATAAATTTGCTGTGTAGCTTATAATCAAGGAAATTACATCAGATAAATTATGCACGGCATCTGATATTAATGCTAAGCTTCCTGAAATAATTCCTCCAATAATCTGGGATGCAGTTATAATGGTATTAAGAATTATTGAAAACAATAACCTGTTTCCAGATAGCTGGCCATGTTGATGTGAATGTTGATGACCCATAACTCTTTAACAGTTATCTGTAGGTATTTTATCGATTCTTTTCTGGTGTCTTCCTCCCTCAAAATCTGTACTTAGAAAAGTCTTCACAAATTGAATACTATCTTCTTGAGAAACAAATCTGGCTGGAATACTTAAAATATTAGCATTGTTATGTTGTCTGGCTAAAGCAACCAATTCATCATTCCAACAAAGTGCGGCTCTAATTTTTTTATGATGATTTGCGGTCATAGCCGCTCCATTGCCGCTTCCACAAATAATAATACCCAGATCTGCCTTTCCTGATTCCACAGCCTCTGCTACTGGATGAATGGCATCAGGATAATCCATACTATCTTCCTTATCCGTACCAAAATTAATTACTTGATTACCGTTTTCCTCTAAATATTTAATAATATTAAATTTATAGGTTGTTCCGGCGTGATCGTTGCCAATTGCTATGTTCATGCTTAAAATTTTAAACAAAATTACATTTATTAAAGTAATAAACATAAAATTATTCCATTGTTAATTAAACAATATAGAACGCTGATTTTAAATATTTTATAAATAATACCTTTTGTTGACTAATTCACATGTAATACTAATAAGTATTTTTTGCTAATAAATAATTAAGTGGTATTGCCTAAAAAATTAGTTGTAACCAAATTTATTTATAAGTTTTTTAATGCTATTTATAAACAGTTTTTAATAGTGTTATAAGTACTATTTTTTATTTATTTCTTATATAATTACAGTTAATATAAATTAATGCATCCGTGTATAACTTTATAAAAAAATTGATTTTAAAGCACTTAGCTTTTTATAAAATGTTAACAGTTTTTAACAAGTGATATTTCATAATAAAACAACTCATTTTTATTGTATGTATTAACAAGCTATAATAAACATCATTTGTTTTTTAAATATTTAAATAAAAGCTTTTAATAATAATATAGTTGTTAATAAAAACAATATTTTTTTTTAAAATATAATTAAGAGAAACTTTCAGTATCTATAGAAAAGTGAAGTGCGGTAGCCTCATTTGTTTGAGTACATTCAACTTCTTGAAAAGTATAATCAATAGTTTTTTTTGTAGCATAAATACTCAATCCTATAATAAGGACACAAAGAATTATTATTTTAACAATAGGCTTCATATAATTAAAGACGAGACTTTTAATCAAATGTTACAAAAATGTTAAAATTTATGCTGTTATTAGTTGAATAGTATTTGGTAGTATTTTAAATACAGCGCCTCCTTTACCAATTAATTCGCCATCAGCTTGTATATAACAAGAATCATTTTGATTTAATTGAAACTCTTTTATATGAGTGCAATTTGTTTCTTTAACCTCACTAATTTTACCGTTATATAATTTTAATATTTGAGTAATTACATTAAATAGACTAATTGATTTGATCATGGTAAAATCGAAAAATCCACTTTTATGATTTTTAAAATCTGTGAACTGCATGCCGGCCCCTGCATATCTGCAAATACCTATTGAAAATAAAAAAAGAAAAGATTTATAGGTAACTGAATCAATACTATAGGTAACCTTACTTTTTTTAAATGACTTAAAACTTGATAATGCAGCTATTAAATATGCGAGAGAACCCCATTTTTTATAGGAAGATAAATTTTTCACTACATAAGCATCAAAACCAATACCTGCTGCATTGTTAAAATAAGTCACTTTATTATCATTTAGTAAGTTGATTTTTCCAATATCCTGGAGAATACTTTTATTATTTTTGATAAGTTGGATTGCTTTTTTAGGGTCTTTAGGTATATTATAGTGTTTTACCCAGTCATTTCCTGTTCCAGTTGGAATAACAGCTAGTTTAATAAGTGTAGAATCGGTGTATTGTTGTTTCATAATACCGTTGATCATGTGATGTATAGTTCCATCACCTCCGATACATATAAATTTTGAATACCCTTTTTGAATAGCTGTTTCAACTAATATTTCTTCATGATGAGCGTATTGGGTTTGGATAAATTGATAGGCTATATTATTTTTTTTTAAATAAGATAAAATGCGATCTATTCTATTTTGATTTATACCTCCTCCTGAAGTTGGATTAAATATGGTGTACCAGCAAGTGTTGATCGCATCATTTTCCATTCTTGCAAATTACAATTTGTTTTTTATTAACAGTTTATGAATATGTAATCTGATTATAATACGTACTTTTGGACCCTAGAAATTATGATTTCATGTCAAGAAGAAAAAAAAGCATATTTAAAAGTAAAGAAAACAAAATCAGGAATTTAGACAAAGATATTTTACAGGTATTTAATCAAAATTCTAATAAACTTCTCAATTATAAACAGATTTCAGCTAAACTAAATATAGTGGAAGCTAATGGAAGGAATCAGGTTATTAAGGAACTTCAGAATTTAAAAGCACAGGATAGAATAGAGGAGGTAGAAACAGGTAAGTTTATCATGGTAGCTAAGAGTCATTACTTTGAAGGAATTGTAGAAGTTACTTCTAGAGGAAATGCATATGTAGTATGTGAAGATCTGGAACATGATATTTATATACCTTCAAGAAATTTGAATCATGCTTTAAACAATGACCTGGTAAAGGTTTATGTTTATAAAAGAAAAAAGAATAAGAAACAAGAAGGCGATATTGTAGATATTATCGAACGTGCTAAAACTGAATTTGTAGGCGTTTTACAGAAGAGTAAAAACTTTGGTTTTGTAGTGCCTGATGATCATAAAATGTATGCTGATATTTTTGTTTCGCCAAATGAATTGGCTGATGCAGAAGACGGAGATAAGGTCTTAGCAGAAATTACTGATTGGCCATCGAATTCGAAGAATCCTTTTGGAAAAATTACCAGAGTACTTGGTAAACCTGGTGATCATGATACTGAAATACATTCTATTCTTTTAGAATATGGATTACCTTATTCATTTCCGGACCATGTAGAAGAATATGCTTCTAAAATTCCAATTGAAATAACAAATGAAGAGATTAGTAAAAGAAGAGATATGCGAAAAGATCTGACTTTTACCATTGATCCTAAAGATGCAAAAGATTTTGATGATGCTTTATCATTTAAAGTATTAGAAAACGGAAATTATGAAATAGGAATCCATATTGCTGATGTATCTCATTATGTGAAAGAAGACACAATTTTGGAAGAGGAAGCTTACGAAAGAGCTACTTCTGTATATTTAGTTGATAGGGTTGTACCTATGTTACCGGAAATACTTTCAAATAATGTTTGTTCACTCAGACCTAATGAAGAAAAACTTACGTTTTCTGTTGTTTTTGAAATGAATAAAGAAGGGCATATTATTAAGCCTTGGTTTGGGAGAACGGTTATTTATTCAGATAAAAGGTTTGCTTATGAAGGAGCACAGGAAATCATTGAAGGTAAGGCGGAAGGTGTTGACCAGCCTATCAAAGAAGCAATTTTAACCTTAGATAAACTCGCTAAAAAAATACGAAAAAGAAGAATGTCTGACGGTGCTATTTCATTCGATAAAACAGAAGTGAGATTCAATCTTGATGAAGATTCAAATCCGATAGGAGTTTATGTAAAAGAGTCTAAGGATGCTAATAAATTAATAGAAGAATTCATGCTCCTGGCCAATAAAAAAGTAGCGGAATTTATTGGGAAAAAAAAGAAAACATTTGTTTACCGAGTGCATGATGAACCAAACATCGATAAACTCGCTTTACTGCAGGGTATTATAACTAAGTTTGGTTATAAAATTGATACCAATACCAGGGAAAGCACATCGGATTCACTGAATAAACTATTGGCTGATGTACATGGAAAAGCAGAATCTAATATGATAGAAACACTTACGATCAGATCGATGAGTAAGGCTATTTATACAACTGATAATATTGGTCATTACGGATTGGCATTTGACCATTATACGCACTTTACTTCTCCTATCAGGAGATATCCTGATGTCATGGCCCATCGTTTGTTACAACACTATTTAGATGGTGGTCAATCTGTCAAAGCTGAAAAATACGAGGAAAAATGTAAACATTCTTCAGAACGGGAATATATGGCCAGTAAAGCTGAAAGAGATTCGATTAAATATATGCAGATAAAATATATGCAGGATCATAATGACCAAGAATTTGTAGGTGTTATTTCTGGTGTGACAGAATGGGGTATTTATATTGAGATCATTGAGAATAAATGTGAAGGAATGGTAAGGATCAAAGATATTACCAGTGACTATTTCATATTTGACGAAAAACAATATGCCCTGATAGGTCAGGCTGATAAAAGGATGTATCAGTTAGGTGATCAGGTCACTGTAACTGTGAAAAATACAGATCTTGAAAGAAAACATCTTGATTTTAATTTGGTAGAAGACTAAAACTGTAACAATTAAAGTTTTCAAAAGTCTTATGATTGGTGTTATTTAACACCAATATGATCTAAAATGGATTTTTGAACAAATAACAATTATAAAATTTAATTCAATGAAAAAATTAGTTTTTACACTTATGCTTATCAGTGCTTTTGGAATGGCTCAGGAAAAGGTCACCATGAATCTCGGTGATTTTCACAGCTTAAAAACTTACAGAGGCCTGCAAGTAGAATTAATTAAGGCAGATGATGCAAAAATTATTATTGATGGTAACCGTTCGTCGGAGGTCACAGTAAAAAACAGTAGTGGAGTTTTAAAGATTTCAATGAGTATAACCCATACTTTTTCGGCTGACGATGTTATGGTATATCTTTATTTTAAAGACAATATTGATGTGATAGATGCCAACGAAGGATCTCATATTTTTTCTGATGAAGTTTTGAAACAGGAAAAAATCACTGCAAAAGCTCAGGAAGCCGGTCGTATTAAACTTGAGATAGATACAGAACAGCTGGATGTTACAGTGGTTACTGGAGGGCAAGTTAATTTGAAGGGAAGTTCAAAAAACCAAAATGTTAAATCCAATACAGGAGGAATTTATAAAGGAGAGAGATTAGAAACTGAATACACTAAGGTCTCATCTTATACAGGCGGAATGGCTGATGTTAAAGCTTCTAAATTAGTTGATGCTAAGGCAAGTACAGGTGGTACAGTCAGTATCATTGGAGAACCAGAAGAAGTAAAGAAAAATGAATCACTTGGCGGATATGTGCGTCAATAGGTATTAATTCAGAATATAATTATTAACTTTGTGATCTAAACAATAAAATAATGATGTTACAAACGATTTTTTTAGGTTTTGTTGGTCCTTGGCAATGGATTATTATCGGTTTGGCCATTTTATTACTTTTTGGAGGTAAAAAATTACCTGAATTGATGAAGGGATTAGGAACGGGAATTAAGGAATTTAAGAACGCGACCAACGAAGAAGAAGAAGCCCAAAAGGCAAAAGAGAAAAAATAATCCCTGTTTAACGGATATAAAAAAAACCTCAAATCATTTGATTTGAGGTTTTTTTTATTCTCACTACTAAGTATTTATTTCTTTTTCATATTAATCTCGTTGATTTTATTAGCCGCCAAAAGAGAAGCCGTCATATCATTGAGCATATTACTTGCAGCAGTAGGGTTATTTGGCAAAAGAATAAGGTTAGAACTGCTATCGGAACCTATTGATTGCAAAGTATCATAATGCTGGGTAATGACTATCAAAGCGGAAGCTTCCTGAGGGTTTATGCCCGCCTTATTAAGTGTATCGACACTCTCTTCAAGGCCTTTGGCAATTTCCCGTCTTTGATCTGCAATACCTTTCCCTTGTAAACGTTTGCTTTCAGCTTCTGCTTTGGCTCGTTCAACGATCAAAATACGTTGTGCATCTCCTTCGTGTTGAGCGGCCACTTTTTCTCTTTCTGCCGCATTGATGCGGTTCATTGCCTCTTTTACTGAACTATCCGGATCAATATCAGTGACTAAAGTTTTTACAATATCATATCCATAGTCTAGCATGGCTTCTTGTAAATCTCTTTTTACCGCAAATGCGATATCGTCTTTTTTTTCAAAAACATCATCAAGAATCATTTTAGGAATTTCTGCCCGAACAAGGTCAAATATATAAGCCGTTAATTGTTCATGTGGGTTCTGCAATCTGTAAAAAGCATCATAAACCTTATCTCTTAATATCTGGTATTGCACCGATATTTTAATGTGTACAAATACATCATCTTTTGTTTTAGTTTCAACAACAACATCGAGTTGTTGAATCCTTAAACTTAATCGCGCAGCGATTCTGTCAACAAAAGGAATTTTAAATTGTAACCCGGCAGATCGAATGCTATTAAATTTACCAAATCTTTCTATAATGTAGGCGGTTTGCTGCTTCACCATAAAAAGCCCTAAAAAGAGAATAAGTAGAACAAATAAAATAATTGGAATTGCTGTAATCATAGTGGTATTCTTTAATTTTAGTGAAAACTAAAGTTACGAATAATTATTTCATTTATGAGCTGGTGGTCCCGTGGAAAATTAATTTGTTACTTTTGATTAATTAAACCCAAAACCACTATGAAAAGATTTCTCAGTTACGCAGGTATTTCATTATTGATTGTATTTGTAATTTATATTTGCTTTATATATTTTGTAACCTTCAGTGAGGGTTACAGAGCAGGGGAGTTGATTAAAATTTCCAAAAGAGGCTTGCTATTCAAAACATGGGAAGGGCGCTTAAGTCAGGGTGTTTCGGAGGAGCAACAGTTCAATTTTTCTGTTCAAAAATCAGATAAGGAAGTCTTGGAAAAACTAAAGCAATTTCAGGGCAAAAAAGTAAAGGTTACTTATATTGAAAGGTTCGGTACCTTTTTCTGGTTAGGAGATACCAAATATTATGTCAAAGAAGTTGAAATGCTTAAAAGCAATAATGAAATACTCAATGAATAAGCAACTTTTTAAAACAACTAAAGAATCTGAGATCGTTTTAACCGAACTGATGCTGCCATCTTACTCCAATTTTAGCGGTAAAATTCATGGGGGCTTCATTTTATCCCTGATGGATAAAGCTGCTTTTACGACAGCAACCAAATTTAGCAGTCATTATTGTGTTACAGCATCTGTGAACCGGGTTGACTTTTTAAATCCAATTGAAGTAGGGGAGTTGGTTACTTTAAAAGCCAAGGTTAATTATGTTGGGAACTCCTCGATGGTGGTAGGAATCAGAGTTATTTCTCAAAACATCATGACCGGAGAAGAGAAGCACTGTAATTCTTCTTATTTTTCCATGGTAGCAAAAGATGAAACAGGCAAAACCACAAAAGTTCCGGGTTTGATATTATCAAATAAGGAAGATCTACGCAGATTCCTTAGGTCAATTGAACACATGAACAATAGAAACATTCGTAAAACGGAGTTTAGTAAAGACAATTTTATTCCTGAAAATTACAAAGAGACATTAAAAAAATATAACGTTCAGGTTGATTTATAAGGATTAACCTAGTTTTTCAACCGCTGAACGGATTCTATTGACTGTTTCGCCTCTTCCTATCAAAAATGCAATATCGGACAAATGAGGGCCTTTTAAAGCGCCAACAAGGCTGAGTCTTAAAGGTTGCATCACTTTTCCAAAACCAATTTCTTTCGAAGTGATCCATTCTTTAATCCTATTTTCGATATTTTGAGATGAGAAATCAGTGATATTTTCAATCATTGTGCTTACTTCAAGCATCAGATCAGCAGTACCTTCCTTCCAGTTCTTTTTAGCAGCTTTCTCGTCATAGGATTCAGGGGCTAAAAAGAAGAAGCTTCCAAGGCCCCAAAGATCCTCAGCAAAAGTGGCCCTTTCTTTTATTAAACCAATAACTTTAGTAATATAGTCCAAGTCGAGATCCTTATCAAAGCTGTTTCCTAAATGTTGCTCCAACACAGGTAAAAATAGTTTCGCTATTGCGCTATCTTCTTTTTGAATGAAATACTGGTGTTGAAACCATTTTGTTTTTTCCACATCAAACTTCGCGCCTGATTTACCAACTTTCGCAATATCAAAAGCGTTAATAAGTTCATCGAGGGTAAATAATTCCTCTTCAGTACCTGGGTTCCATCCTAAAAAGGCCAGCATATTGATAAAAGCATCAGAAAAATAGCCATCCTCACGATATCCTTTGGAAACTTCACCGGTTTCTTCATTCCTGTATTCCAATGGAAAAACAGGAAAACCAAGTTTGTCACCATCTCTTTTGCTCAATTTTCCTTTTCCAGTTGGCTTAAGAATCAATGGTAAATGTGCAAATTCAGGTGTGTCCCAACCAAAAGCTCTGTATAATAATACATGCAAAGCCATAGAGGGCAACCATTCTTCACCTCTGATCACGTGGCTGATCTCCATCAAATGATCATCTACAATATTTGCCAAATGATACGTAGGCATACCATCAGATTTGAATAGGATTTTATCGTCAAGAATATTAGTATCAATTTTTATCTCCCCTCTGATCATATCCTGAAGTTCAAGTATTTCATCTACCGGAGACTTAAAGCGGATCACATATTTATCCCCTTTATTGATTTTTTCTTGCACCTCTTCTAATGAAAGGGTCAAAGAATTATTTAATTTTTCACGGTTATGCCAGTTATATATAAAAGTTTTTCCTTTTTCCTGATGATCATTTCTGTGAAAGTCTAACTCTTCAGTCGTATCAAAGGCATAGTAGGCATGACCGGATGAGATAAGTATGTCGGCATATTGTTTATAAAGTTCCTTTCTTTCAGATTGACGGTAAGGCCCGTAGCCCCCTTTTTTTCCAGGGCCCTCATCAAAAGGAATACGAGACCAGTTAAGGGAATCAATAATATATTGCTCAGCGTTGGCTACATACCTATTCTGATCTGTATCTTCAATCCTTAGCACAAAAGTTCCATTATGTTTCTTGGCAAAGAGGTAATTAAACAGTGCTGTTCTAACACCCCCTATGTGCAATGGTCCAGTTGGACTTGGAGCAAAACGTACTCGTACTTTATTGATCATCAGTAAAAATTTTGGCAAAGATAAGTGGTTCACACCATTTTTAAAATCACTTGTTATTATTATATTCGTTAAATAAATATTTAACATGAAAAAAAGTATAATTTGTTTTAGCCTGTTTGTAATGTTTTGTATTCAAAGTGTTGTTTCTCAGACCATTTCAATTTCATATCCCAATGGAGGGTCTGAGGAAGTAAAATATAAAGGAAGTACTGCAACCGGAAAAGGAATTAAAAAGAATAACGGAGAATTAGTGAGATATACTGAATTATCACTTATCAGCACATCTGATTTTGATGCCTTTAATAAGATTTTTCAAAAATCAGAGAATAGATACCCGAACCTGAAAGTTGAATTTACTGGCGACAAGAATGCTTATTCAATTCAATTGGAAAAATTGAGAAAGAGAAGAACGGGAGCAGATGTGACAAGGGCAGCAGGTGGTTTTATGACAATATTAGGTGTTCTATCAGGTGATAGAGGGCTGACAGCCGCAGGGCTCGCTACGGGGGCTGCGGGTCAAATCGCAAGAGAAGTAAATAATGATAAAACCTCTAATACTCAAACGGCTATGCTCAATGATCTGGATGAAAGAACCAAAGATACTGGTCAGAAGGCGAAAGAGCCTGAAAAATCAGAAGAGGATTTGATGCGTGAAGAATATGGTGATGAGAATGTTAATGGATTGATAGAGCTGATAGATAAAAATTATGAAAAAGCTATTGCTTATGCCAATGTAGGGGAATTGTCAAAAGATGCTAATTACAGATTGTCCGCCATGTGGCTGAAGGCAATAATAGCTGCAGATCAGGACAATGAGACAGATGCTCAAAAGGCATATGAAAGGTTGGTGACTTTTGATCCTGAAATTTCTGATACGAAAGAAGCGAAAAATGAAATTGTGATTTTACTTGAAGAATTGGAAGAAATAAGAACAGGAGAATGAAGAATTTACAACGTTTAGTATTGTTATTTTTATACATCAGTGTTCATCAATCGATGAGTGCACAAGATTGGGCTAATTTGAATAGATTTAAAAAACAAAATGACAGTTTAGGGCTTCCGACAGAAGGCGAACAACGAGTAGTGTTTATGGGTAATTCAATTACTGAAGGATGGCCTAATTCGGATCCTGAATACTTTGATAACCCCAGCTATATCAACAGAGGAATTGGTGGACAAACCACCCCTCAAATGTTGTTGCGATTTAGGGCAGACGTTATCGACTTAGAGCCAAAAGCTGTGGTCATTTTGGCCGGCACAAATGATATAGCGGGAAATACCGGGCCAATGACACTCGAAGAGATCAGAGATAATATAATTTCTATGGCCGAATTGGCAAAAGTGAACGGTATTCAAGTGATTATTTCTTCTGTACTTCCTGCCTATGATTATACTTGGAAGCCTGGCTTGGAGCCCAACATAAAGATCCCAAAGTTGAATGCGATGTTAAAAGATTACGCTGAAAATAATGGCATTCTATATTTAGATTATTTCACGGCTATGGCCGATGATCGTAACGGACTGCCAATAGAGCTTGCGGAAGATGGCGTTCACCCTACAAAAGAAGGGTATATGATCATGAAAAAGTTAGCTGAAGAAGCCATACAGACCGTTTTAAATAAAGGAAATACACAAAACTAGGTTTTTTAAAAAATATCTCGATATATTCTTAGGAAGTAATTGGGTAGGATAATAAAAATTCAATTTATGAAATTACAAAAAAGGGTTTTAATTATAATTTTATTATTTTCCATACCCCTTATAGGACAGGAGAATCATTATTGGTTTCATAATTTTGGAGCAATATCTTCCTTAAAAGGAGGTATTGAAGTGGGAGGAATAAGAAATGTATCTGCGGCTTATTACAATCCGGGAGCCTTAGCTTTTATTGACGGAGAAATTGTTGAAGGTCAGGCTGATGTTGTTTCATTTGACGTGCTGAATATTAAGAATGCAGGCGGTGAAATGATAAACTTAGACTATTTAGCTACAGATATTGCACCTTCTTTAATTGCCTATTTAAAACGATCTAAAAAAAATCCAAACTTGACCTATGTTGTGGGAGCCATGACAAGATATAATACGAATCTTTCGTTTTTAATTGAACATGAGAACCTTGGTAATTATTTGCTACCCGAGACACAAGAAGATGTTTTTCAAGGTCAATTTCGTTATGATAACAGGGTGCGAGAAAGTTGGGTTTTAGGAGCGGCCGCATATAAGATTTCTGATAGGATAGGTGTAGGTTTGGGAACGTATATATTTGTTAGATCACAGGATTATTTTAGTGGGTATTTTGCCAGTGCTTTTCCTAAGGAAGACCTTGAAAATAGTCTGCCTGAATTTTCAAAACTGTCGACCAACACCGAAGAAATGAAATTCAATGCTCGGGTGATGGGTTTTATTTTTAGGCCAGCCATAGATATTGACCTTGATGATTTAAAGTTGGGGCTGACAATGTCTACTCCTGCTATTAGTTTGGGATTGTTAAATAATTATGCATACAGGTCTCAGGTTGCATATATGCCTGATGAAGATATAAGACTTAATACCTCAGATACACACAACAAATATAGCGGTGTATATAAGACTCCCTTTTCTGTAAATTTTGGAGCTGAATATGATTTTGGGAAGCTATTGGTTGCATTTTCTATGGAATGGTTTGCTAAAATCGACCCCTATGAGATGATCAAGGAGAATGATAAAAGTATTTCGCCAGAGTTTCCAACAGCTCCTGATGAGAGTTATGCTTTGCCTGTTACAGCACACAAAAGCGTTACTAACTTTGGTTTTTCGGTGCTCTATGAGATCAAAGATTGGATCAGTTACGTAGGAAGCTTTAGAACTGATATGAATTTTTTTGACGATGAAGCCTTAAACTTTTATCAAGATTTTGTTCCCAGTTTTACTTATTGGGACCTTTGGCATATTACTTCAGGGATAAAGATGTCTGCTAAAAAGCTAGATTTAACTGTGGGTATGGATTATGCCAATGGCAGTTCGGAAAAGGACCCTCAGTTTGCCAGTATGACATCAGCCACTCAGAAGAATTTTTTAAAAGGAGACATACAGAATAACACATCAACACAATACCACAACTTTAGCTTAACGTTGGGTGTAAATATTAATATTGAAAAGGAAGCTAAGTAAGATTACTATACCTTTTATCGAAAAACGATCTCGACCTCAGAATTCGGGTATTTTACGTCCAGTTTTTCATGTATGGAATTTCTGTATTGTGTGATGGTATCCATGGCAATGCTGGGAGTCATTGAATTGGCATAAATCAGCACCAAATGACTGCTTCCGGTTTTTGAAATGTGGCAATTATTTACTTGTAATCCTTCTGGCAATAAGTTTTTGACCATAGCCTCTATTTCTTGGACAGATTCCTGATTCTGAAGACTTCCCCCTCCCAATTCAATAAATCCACCTTTGATCACTTCAAAGGGAGTCTTAAACAGGAACAAACACATTAATATCACAATAATGGAATCACCAATATAAAGCAAAAAAGATAGTTTCGATGTTTCCGGAACAAAGGTTGTCAATACCAAAGCAATACCTACTGCGATTGTCATAAAACCATCTATTTTACTTGCTTTGGTCTCTACAGTGAGAATACTACTTTGAAAATGGATCTTTTTATTTTTATGCTGATAGAGAAACGCCAGTCCAAAACATAGAAAAATCATCAAAACCATGTAAATAAGGATTGGTCCGGTTTGCAATTTTTCAAGTTTCTCCCCTTCTATAAATTTTATAATTTTAACGATATTTTGAAAAAGAGCTGCAATAATTAATCCTAAGATCAGGATCCCTTTTGACAGCGTAAAAAAAGACTCGTAAAAATACCTGCCATAAGGAAAAACAGAAGTTCTTTTGTGCTTTTTATGAATGATAATAATTGCTCCAATAGTAGTTACCGAAGAGATAAAAGAAAAATTACCATCCAGCAACAGGGCCTCAGATCCGGTAAGAGAAAATGCCACCCATCCGGCAATGGCCATGAGTAGGTTAACAACAACGCCAATTTTTAAGGCTGAAGATTCTATTTGATCAGTTTGGGAAAGCATTTTTTATTTTAATATTTTACTAAAATACAGTTTAAACCTAAGTTAAATTAAAAATTTTGGCACAGCTTTAGCAAATTTTTTCATAGACAATCATAAATTTTCGAAGCACTATCAGGATAATTCAAGAAAATTTAAGGCAGTATATGGATAAATTGGCAAAGCCTTTTCAAGGAAAATCATTAGCACAACATTTTTGACTCAAAAACTCCTTAAAATAACCTGTTATTACTTCGTTTTTTTTAATTCAAAACTATTGTACTACTGATTTTCTGTGTTTAACATTTTAATTGAACTTAGGTTTAAAGATTAATTGTAATTTTAGAAATTAGTTTGAATCATTATACCCACATACACGATAAGTTGAAAGCCTTTGTTAAAAGGTATTACACCAATGAGATCATCAAAGGTGCGATATTCTTTTTATCCTTTGGTTTGCTCTATTTGATTTTTACGCTGATTGTAGAATATTTTCTATGGTTGGAACCCTTTTCCAGAACTGTCCTATTTTGGTTATTTATCTTAATTGAGTTCGTTTTACTGTTTCGATTTATCCTTATTCCAATATTTAAATTAATAGGGATCAGAAAGGGAATATCAGATACTCAGGCTTCCAGGATCATTGGTCGGCATTTTAAAGAAGTAGATGATAAGTTACTCAATATCATACAGTTAAAATCAATGGATTCTGAAAATGAATTGTTGATGGCCAGCATTGAACAAAAATCACAGGAGTTAACCCCTATCAGCTTTAAAAATGCCATTGTGTTTAAAAAGAATGCGGTACATTTAAAATATTTGCTGATCCCGCTGTTTATTTGGTTTCTGGTTTGGATCACGGGTAACAATTCGGTTTTTACCCAAAGTTTGAACCGGGTGGTGCATCATCAAACCGCTTTTGAAGCACCCGCCCCGTTTTATTTTGAGGTGGTCAATGAACAGTTGGAGACCGTAGAGGACGAATCTTTTAAATTGGTGATTAGAACTGTTGGAGAGCTGATTCCTGAAAATGTGCGCATTGTTTATGGAGGAAACAGCTATTATGCGGTTCCTGGTGAAGACGGCTTATTGTCTTATGTTTTCGAATTTCCGGAAAAGGATATAGAGTTTTATATGGAGGGCAATTCAGTGAGCTCCAAGCCCTATTTCTTAAAAGTGCTTTCAGCACCGAAGATCACCGATTTTAGTATGGAATTGAAATATCCGGCATATTTAAATAAACCCTCTGACACCATCAATAATACCGGTAATGCCATAATTCCTATAGGCACTGAAGTGACATGGATCGTTGGTTCACAAAATACCAAAACACTTGATTTTACGATTAATGGCACTAAAGGTGAAGCAAAGGGTGAAAAAATGACAAGTACGGATAATGGGAGATTTGTTTTAAGGAAGAAAATCCTTAAAAATATGGCTTATGAGATACGTTCTTCAAATGAACATCTTAAGGAATTTGAAACCCTAAGTTATCAATTGGAAGTAGTTACTGATGAGTTTCCGAAAATATTTGTTCAATCTGACATCGATTCTGTAAGTCGTGGACCGGTTCAATTCCTTGGCCAGCTCACTGATGACTATGGAATATCCAGATTGCAAATTGTTGCTAAGGATATAGAGAACGGGCAACAAAGTATTGGAAGGATCAATACTGAATATAGTGATTTTGAAGAATTTTTCTATGTTTTTCCGGAAGGAATTCTCTTAGAAGAAGGGCGCACCTATGAGTTGTATTTTGAAGTATTTGACAATGATGCCATTAAAGGTCCGAAGAAAACAGTATCCCAGACTTTCAGGTATAGAAATAAAACATTTCAGGAAGAGGAGGAAGAAATACTGGAAGAGCAGAAACAAGGGATTGAGGAGGCAGAAAAATCAAAGGAGTCAGCTGAGCAGTTGGAGAAATCACTAGAAGAGTTTTCGAAAAAGCTAAAAAACAAAGAAGAGACTGACTGGAATGACAAGAAGCAGCTTGAGGAATTTTTAGAAAGGCAAAAACGCTATCAGGAGATGATGGATAAGAATGCTGAAATGATGAAAGAGAATCTTGACGATATGGATATGGAGGATCAGCCAGATCTTGAAGATAAAAAAGATGAGCTGAAAAAACGTTGGGAGGAATTGGCTGATTATAAGGAAAAAGAGGAGTTGATCAAAGAACTTGAGGAGTTGGCCGAAAAATTGCAGAAGGAAGATTTACTCGAAAAAATAGATAAACTTAAGGAACAAAGTAAGCAGGAAAAAAGAACGCTGGAACGCATATTAGAACTGACAAAGCAATTTTATGTTGAAAAGAAATCAGCGCAAATCATGGAGAAACTGGAGGAACTCTCAGAAGAGCAATTGGATCTAAGCACAGAGGAATTGAATTCAGAAGAAGAACAAAAAAAGATGAATGCCAAATTTGATTCGCTTCAACAGGATTTTAAAGAACTGCGCGAACAGAATGAGGAGTTAAAGGATCCAATGGATATTTTTGATAGTAAACCCGATGAGAAATTGATTGAAATGGACATGAAGGATGCAGAGGAATCATTAAAAAAGAGTGAACAAAGCGAGGGCAAAGAACAAAATAAAAATAAGGATAAAGCAAAAGAACAACAAAGAAAGGCCTCTAAAAGGATGAAGGAACTCAGCAAAAAAATGGAGGCTGGATTGATGGAAATGGAGATGCAGGGGGTAGAAGAGAATATAAAAGATTTACAACAGGTCCTTAAGAATTTGCTCCTATTTTCGCTGGACCAGGAAGAACTGATGCTGTCATTTGAAAATGTTAGCTCTAAAAATGCTGATTTCCCTGAAAAGTTAAAAGAGCAGATAAAACTGAAAGAGCATTTTGAACATATAGACGATAGTTTATACGCCTTATCACTCAGGATGGTCAAGCTGAGTTCAAAAATTCAGGAAGATATTAGTTCCGCACACTATAATTTGGATAGATCACTGGAAAATATTGCGGAGAATAGAATACAACAAGGAAGGAGTAATCAGCAGTATACCATGACAGCTGCCAATAATCTTGCGGATTTGTTAAGTGATATGCTTCAGAGTCTTCAGAATCAAAAACCAGGATCCGGAAAGGGGAAAGGAAAGGAAGGAGAGCTTAGTTTACCAGACGTGATTAAAAAGCAACAGGGCATGATGAAAAAGATGAAGGAAGGAATGGATGAGCAAAAAGGGCCAGGTAAAAAGGGCAAAGAAGCCATGAGCGGGGAGCAATTTCAAATGTACCAGGAACAAAAACTATTGAAGGAACAGTTACAAGAAATGTTAGATCGTGAAGGAGGAGGAGGTCAAAAGGGTAAATCGGTGCTGAATCAAATGGAGGATTTGGAGAAGATACTGCTTGAAAAAGGAATTACGAAAGAATCACTTGATAGAATGCAAAAACTGGAACACGAATTGTTAGAGTTGGAAAATGCGGCCTTAGAACGAAATAAGGACAGTAAAAGAAAAGCTGAAACGAGCCGGTTTGAAGAACAGTTTAGAGAAATAGACGCTTTGAAGCATGCTAAAGATGCGGGTAATGAGGATGAAATATTAAGACGTAAGAGATTGGAGATGTCACCAGATTATAAAAAAAGAGTGAAAAAATATTTTGAACAGGACAAAGGATAAGTCAATATGATTGAATATAATTTTGTTGGAAAGTTTGCTTTAAAAAGCGAGGAAAAAATAGCAGACTGGGTGACTTTCGTGCTGGATCAGGAAGAAAAGGAGCTGGGGGAGATAAACTACATATTTTGTGATGATAATTATTTGCAAGAAATTAACATTAAAACGCTGAATCACAACACATTAACTGACATAATTAGCTTTGATTATACGATCGGTGATGTTGTGTCCGGAGATATTTATATTTCTTATGAAAGGGTACGGGAAAATGCTGGTCAATTGGGTCTTGATTTCATAGAG
Source organism: uncultured Flavobacteriaceae bacterium (assembly GCA_905479625.1). Taxonomy (GTDB): domain Bacteria; phylum Bacteroidota; class Bacteroidia; order Flavobacteriales; family Flavobacteriaceae; genus Lutimonas. The sequence continues at coordinate 26,406 of CAJQNF010000045.1, forward strand.
GAATTGCACAGGGTTATGGTGCATGGTATATTGCATTATTGTGGTTATCAGGATAAGGAATCTAAGGATAAATTGACCATGAGGTCGAAAGAGGATTATTACCTATCTTTGCGGACTTTTTAACATGAGCTAAAATATGTTTCACGTGAAACAATTGGTATGAATTTATTTGAATCTACTTATGATGTTATAGTTGTTGGGGGTGGTCATGCAGGAAGTGAAGCAGCTGCTGCAGCCGCCAATCTTGGCAGCAGCACCTTACTCATTACTATGAGCCTGCAAAATATTGCTCAAATGAGTTGTAATCCGGCAATGGGGGGAATTGCAAAGGGTCAGATTGTTAGAGAAATAGATGCGATAGGTGGTTACAGTGGTATAATTACCGATAAGACAGCGATTCAGTTTAAGATGCTGAATAAATCTAAGGGCCCTGCGATGTGGAGTCCAAGGGCTCAGAGTGACAGAATGAGATTTGCTGAAGAATGGAGAATGCATCTGGAACAAACGGAAAATCTTGACATGTTTCAGGACTCTGTAAATGGACTCCTTTTTGAGGGGGATAAGATTGTCGGGGTTAAAACACTGTTGGGTCTTGAGATATATGGAAGGACAGTAATTGTTACTGCTGGTACCTTTTTAAATGGTAAGATTCACATTGGAGAGAAAACCTTTGGAGGAGGAAGAGCAGGTGAAGGGGCCTCAACAGGAATCACTGAAGATTTAGTGGCCAGGGGTTTTGAGGCAGGAAGAATGAAAACGGGAACTCCGCCACGAGTGGACGCTCGCTCGCTAGATTTTTCCAAGATGATTGAACAGCCAGGTGATGAAATAACATCGAAATTTTCCTATACGAATACGAAGAATTTAACGGAGCAGAGGTCCTGTTATATGTCTTACACATCTCCTGAAGTGCACGAATTATTGCGTCAAGGATTTGAGAATTCACCAATGTATACCGGAAGAATAAAAGGGATTGGTCCAAGGTACTGTCCTTCTATTGAAGATAAGATAGATAGATTTGCATCTAAAGACAGACACCAAATATTTGTAGAACCTGAAGGATGGCATACAACTGAAATTTATGTCAATGGCTTTTCCACATCCTTACCTCATGATGTTCAATATAAGGCCTTGAAAAAAGTTGCTGGATTTGAGAATGTCAAGTTTTTAAGGTTTGGCTATGCGATAGAATACGATTTTTTTCCTCCAACACAATTGCAACACAGCTTGGAGACAAAGCTGATTAAGAACCTTTATTTTGCTGGGCAGATTAATGGTACAACGGGATATGAGGAAGCAGCGGCTCAAGGCTTAATGGCAGGAATTAATGCGGCGCTGAGTATAAAAGGGGAGGAACCTTTTATTTTGAAAAGAGACGAAGCTTATATTGGGGTCTTGATTGATGACCTTATTACCAAAGGTACCGAGGAGCCATATAGAATGTTTACTTCAAGAGCTGAATACAGAACCTTGTTGAGACAGGATAATGCAGATTTGAGATTAACGCCTCGATCTTATGCGATTGGTTTGGCTTCAAGAGACAGAATGAACAAGGTGCTTGAGAAACAGGAAAAAACGGATTTATTTATAAAGTTTTTAAAAGAGACGAGTATAAAGCCGGAAGACGTAAACGATATTTTGAATGAAAAGGATTCTGCTGCAGTGAGCCAGTCAATGAAGATGTTTAAAATAGCGTCAAGACCGCAATTGAATTTTAATGATGTCAAGCGTTTTCCAAAAGTTAAGGAGTTTATTTTGGAGCATGAGATTGATGATGATGTCGTTGAGCAAACAGAAATTCATGTAAAATATTCCGGCTATATTGAAAAAGAAAAGAACTCTGCGGATAAATTACAGCGTCTGGAGAATATAAAAATCCCTTTAAACTTCAACTATCAAAAGATACATTCCATTTCTTATGAAGCAAGGGAGAAGCTTAGTAAAATTCAACCGGCTACCATATCTCAGGCCAGCAGGATCTCAGGGGTTTCGCCAAGTGATGTTTCGGTTTTACTAGTTTATATGGGTCGCTAATTAATTCTTATCAATGAATCACGATATGACGCAAACCGAAAAGGATTATAAAGAGCCTTATGAAAACACGGAAGTGCTAAAGCCATTTTTAACTTGCATTGATCACACTGTTTCACGTGAAACCTTTTCGCTTCTTTTAGACCCTGCAACAGATCTACTGATTACTTTTCCACGCCCTAGGCAGGAGGACCTCCCTTCTTATTATGAGAGTGAGGCGTATATTTCACATACAGATTCCAAGCGAACGCTGATGGACAAAGTATACCAGCTCATCAAGAATTATTCTTTAAAGAGAAAATTAAAATTGATCAATAAGCTCATTGGGAACAAAGGGCATCTGTTGGATATAGGTTGTGGAACCGGAGATTTATTGTCAGTGTGTGAAAAAGATGGTTGGCAGATATCAGGGACAGAGCCAAATATAAAAGCACGTGAACTTGCCCTAAACAAAATTTCTTCCAAGGAAAGAATTAAAGCAGATTTGAACGAGTTTTCTGATGGGGATGCTGGCAACTTCGATATCATTACCATGTGGCATGTATTAGAACACGTTCCTAATTTGTTGGAATATATTGAAAAGTTAAAGGAGCTGCTTACTCAAGACGGATATTTAATTGTTGCGGTGCCAAATTTTAAAAGCTATGATGCAGTTCATTATAAAGAATTTTGGGCAGCCTACGATGTGCCAAGACATCTATGGCATTTTAGCGAAAAATCAATTAGGCATATTTTTGGCCAACATGATTTTGATGTAGTTGAGACGCGGCCATTGATTTTTGATTCTTTTTATGTTAGTCTTCTTTCTGAAAAATATAAGACAGGTAAATCAAATTTGATTTCCGGATGTATAACAGGATTGACCTCGAATATAAAGGCAAGACATACGGGAGAGTACTCTTCTAAGATTTATCTGCTAAAGAAACGGTAAAATCCATTTTAAGCCATTTTAAGAGACTTTATTATTTTTTAGGACAACCAACAAGGAAGGCTGCGAGATAAAAGACAATAAAAAGCGTAACAGCTGCCATTTCTATAAGACAATTTTATAATCCAATAATTTTCATAAAAAATACTTATGCTTTGGGAAAGTCTAATAATTGAAAGTTTTTTTATTGTTAATCGAATCATTATTTTACATTTGCCACACTAAATCAAAAATTAATTAGGATGAAAAAATTAGCACTAGTATTTTCTTTAATGTTGTTGGTAGCGTCTTGTACTCAGGTAAAGATTGCTTATGTAGATGTAGAGGAGATATTGAAGGAATACGATGGAGCGATACAAGCTGAAGAAGAGATGAAAGCTCAATCTCAGCAGATCTCTCAACAATTGGATCAGATAGCATTGCCTTTGCAACAAAAGATTCAGGAGTATCAACAAAATAAAGACAACCTTTCTGCTTCAGCAAGACAAAAGAAAGAAGCTGAATTAATGCAGGAACAACAATCCTTTCAGCAACAACAACAAATGGCACAACAGCAAGTTCAAGCTGAAGGTCAGAGAATGTTTGAAAAGATCAATACTGATATTGAAGAATTCCTAGCCGATTATGGCCAATCAAAAGGATACACATATATTCTTGGATCTTCGATGCAGACAAAAAGTGTGTTATATGGAGAAGCGTCTCTAAACATCACCGATGAAGTAATCGATGCTTTAAATATCAATTACGAAAGTGAAGCCCCTGCAGAAGAAACAAGCACAACTGAAGAACCTGCACCAGTGAATTAATTCATTGATTTCAAAAAATATTAAAGAGCCCTGCACTGCAGGGCTTTTTTTATGCTTTATTTTTTTGCTTGTTATTTTTTGACCCATATAATTTTTTTGTCTTTCCTGCGTTATTAACACACTGTTGATAAGTTGCTCATTATAGAAATGTAACTCTTTCGAAAGCGATTTGAAACAGTAATCATTTCGCTCTAAGCAATTAAATAATTGAAATACAAATAATTATAAGTCACAAATTATGAAAAGGGGATTCATCTTAGTTTTTTTTCTAGCCTGTTTTTTACAGGTTGCTGGTCAATCAACTGGTAAGTATCAAATTAAATTTTTGGAAGTTAATAAGAAGAACTCAGACAATGGTGTTGCCATTTTAGATGAGAACAAACTAATTTTTACTTCAGCTGATCACAAAGTTACGACAGCTAAGAAAAATTATAATCCAAGAAAAGACCTCTATAAAGGGGACATTAATTTTGATGGAGAAATCAAAAATGTAAAAAGGGTAACAAAAGATATCAATAAAAGAGTTAACCAGACTGGAGTAACTTATTCCAATGATGGAAGAACAGTTTATTTCAGCAGAAACAAATACAAGAAGAAATTAAAAAAGCAGAATAAACCGAAAAACAAGAGGTTACTTTTATATAAGGCTGATGTTGCGGCTGATGGAAGTTGGACAAATATTAAAAAACTTCCCTTTAATAAAAAGAAAGCATCAACGGGATATCCGGTACTAAATCCAGATAACACTCAGTTGTACTTTGTTTCGGACCGCTTGCCTTCAAAAGGCAATACGGATATTTTTGTGGTTGATATTTTAAAAGAAGGAGAATTTAGTAATCCTCGTAACCTTGGATCTTTTGTAAATACGGAAGGGAATGAAACAACCCCTTTCATTAGTGAAGAAAACATACTGTACTTTTCATCAGATGGTCATGAGGGTCAAGGGAAACTAGATGTTTTCGCTGTTGAGGTATTTGATAATGCAACTTCAGAAGTCTATGAATTGGCTTCTCCTATAAATAGTATCAATGATGATTATGCTTATATCGTTAATAAGGATAATAATCAGGGATTTTTCACTTCTAATAGATTACAAGGAGATGGTTTTAATGACCTTTACTCTTTTACTCTTGAAGAAGATGTTCGACCAGGTGATTGTTTTATTACTGTTGATGGTAAAGTAAGAGACAGAGATTCTTATAAAGCTATTTCTGGGGCAACGGTTGACCTTTATTCAATAGACGGAAGTTTGTTAGAATCTGTTGCAACTTATAGTGATGGTACTTATCAGTTCACTGTTTCATGTGCCAAGGAATACGAATTGATCGCATCGAACCCTAATTATCTCAATGACAAAAAACGTATAGAGATACTTGAAGAGAACTATCATACTGCCTTACATACGAATTTGAATCTAAGCAAAATTGAAAAGCCAGTAGTTAATAAAATGTCACCAATTTATTATGAATTCGATGCTGCAAATATCACTCAGGAAGCGGCAGAAGAAATGGATAAGATTGCCGATATCATGAAGGAGAATGAGAACCTCATTATAGAAGCTTCATCATTTACTGATTCACGAGGATCAAATGCTTATAACATTCAGCTTTCAAAAAGACGAGCTAAAGCAGCTGTTGAATACCTTAAATCAAAAGGTATTGACGAAAAAAGAATCAAATCTAAAGGATATGGTGAAGACAAGTTGATCAACCAATGTGTTAATGGAGTGGAGTGTAAGGATGAGTCACATCAGATGAATAGAAGGACAGAATTCAATTTCAAGAATATCCCAGCAGATGTTAAGAAAAAGAAAACAAGTTCTACTAAAACCAAGGTAGCGATTCAAACCAAAAAAACAGTTGTACCTGTTGCCACAAAGTCTCATAAAGTTGAAGAGATGGAGCCAGTTGAAAAGGTAGCCCTTAGCGAAGTTAAAGAATTACCGAGGTCCAACAAGATTCATGAAGTATCTGAGACAGTTGCTTTGGAGGAGGTTAGTACTATTGAAAGTGCCAAGATTGAGACCGTTAAGGTTGCCGCCACGGATCATCAAATAAGCACTCCAGCTATTCCAGTGGAAAGCTTGAAATTAACTCCTGTAGTTCAGGTTGAGAAAGAAATTTCAACTCCTACTGTAGTCGTTGCAGAAAATATTATTGAAGAGAAACCTGCAGTAAAAGAAGAAAAAATTGCAGAAAACAAAAGTGAAGAAATAGAAAACAAAAGTGGGAAAATTGAAGAGAAGGCAGTAGTTGCTATGTCGACTCAACTTAAAGAAGAAACAAATAAGAAAGAAGTTAAAGAAGCTGTGATTATCAATTATAACTCAACCATTGTTGCAACCAACCCTGAGAGTAACAAAGTGTTGAATTATATAGGTACCGAAAAAGTAAAAATGATAGAACAGTTATCAGCACTGGAATCAAAATATGAAGAAGCGATTCCTCAATATCCTAAACTTTCGGATTCACTAAAGGTGCATAGAGATAAAATTGCAGCGATTATTGTGAATGCTGAGGAACTTCAAGAAACAGGTTGGTCCAATATTATTGAATATAAAAACAATGTACTTCATTATAAGAAAAAATACCGTGATCTTATGGTAAGTAATGGTAGAAGTGCTATGTCAGGATCATCGTCAAGAAGAGACAGACAATTAGCTCATACGCCAATTGAGGCAAGCCAAAATGATGTTGCTCAAGTTGAAAAAGTGACACCAAAGGTTGCAGAAATGGAAGAGAACCTTAGTGTTGACAATGTAGAGATCACAGCCATGAAAATGAATGGAAATGGAAAATATCAGAAAACGAATAGTGCCAATAAAACTGATTTGATCAAGGTATCCTTTAAATTAAAGAGTAATGAAAATGTAGGTTCGGGAAGAAAGGAAGCGCATTTGGTATTACAGAATCCTGAAGGAAACGTTGAAGAAGCGAAGGGAATATTTAAGATGAAAAATGGAGATAAAGAATCGAAGTATACGGATCATGCCATTATCAATTACAATAATCACGATGTAGATGTTACCATGTTTATCCAAAGAAAGGGACAAAATTATCAGAAAGGTGTATATCCTGTGAAAGTGTTTCTTGAAGGAGAGTTAATGACGGTAACTAAATTAGATTTACAGAACTCTTTTTAGATCAGTTCAAGCATAAATATACCTATAACGGTTAGCATAAAATATACCGTAATATTCATAGCCCCGGAGTAATCCTGGGCTATTCTTTGTCCGGTCATTAACAATAACAATGTAAATGAAACGGCGATCATCCCCCATAAAACCACCTCTGTTTTGCCATTTTGTAATAAACTGTACAATCCTATCGTATTCAATCCGACACATACTAATTCCAACAGGATAACTAAAAGTATGGCGGCAGGAACATGATTTTTTAGAAAGGACCTTTTGAAATGTTCCTTGTAATAGGTTTTACAGTTTTTCCATTGGATGGTTTTTTCAACAATAGAGTAGACAAAACTTAATGTGAGGTAACAAACGATTAATGAAACGGCCAGGTGTTGATTCATAAAGCTATTTTTCTGATACAAGGCAAAAATAATTCGAATAGGACTATTATCGGCATCTTTTTTCATGGAAATAAATATCTTTGAGCAAAATCTATTTTATGTCTCTTTTTGCTAAAAAAGACTTTTTCACTTTTTTGTTCATACTTGTACTTTCTCAGCCATTGCTAGCACAAACTGATTTTAGCAATTCATGGGAGGATTTCTTTTCATACAATAACGTGAAGGATTTTATCATTACAGACAAGAGAATCTATGCTGTAGCTGATAATGCCGCATTTATATATAATATTGAAACGGGTGATATGCAGAAAATTTCTTCTGTTCACGGTTTATCAGGAAAGGAAACAACAAGCCTTCATTTTAGCCCTGCAACAAACCGATTCATTATAGGCTATCAAACTGGCTTGTTAGAAATTATAGATGACAATGGTAAAATAACAGTGGCAAATGATATTGAAAGATTCGACATCACTGGACAAAAACAAATCAATGACATCAATGAATATAACGGGAAATTATATTTGTCTACCCCCTTTGGAATCGTTGTTTATGACATTGAAAATCTAAATTTTGGGGACACTTATTATATAGACGAGAATTCCAATCCGGTATTTGTTAATGAAAGTATCGTTCATGAAGAAACGATCTTCGCCGTCAGTCAGAAGGGTATCTACTCAGCTGATATCAATGATCCCAACCTTATTGATTTTAATAATTGGCTTCAACCTGAAGGCGAATTACGGGGTGATTTTAAATCCATTTCAGTTCTTGCAGATCGAATCTATACCTGTAGATCAAATATGTTATATGAACTTGAAGGAATAGACAGATTGAGCCAGAAAGGTAACTATAACAGCAGCATCCTAAAATTAAGATCTTCTGAACAATTGATGTCTGTGACGCTTAATAAGTCTGCCTTCATTGTCGATAAAGATTTATCGCTAATTTATGAAGCACAAGCTTTAGGAGCCTATGATTTTGAATTAAATAATTCGTTTGCAAGGGCAGATCAGGTGTATTTAGCGACCAATAGTTTTGGGATCCTAAAAAAACAGTTTAGTGAGACGTCTTATCAGGAGATCCACCCACAAGGTCCTTCTTCGAATAAAGTTTTTTCGATTGAGGCAGCAAATAACAATCTATGGGTGGTATATGGGGGGTATAATTTATCATTTGATCCTCTTAATAAAAAATTCGGATATTCTCATTATAATGGATCTTCGACTGCACCAACACTATGGGTAAATAAGGCCTATGACCCCTCATTTCCTGCTCAGGACCTTGTTCATATAACAATTGATCCATCTGCAGATAACAAGGCCTACCTCAGCTCCTGGGGCAGCGGTATGATGGTTGTTGATCAAGACGAACCAGTTGTCATTTGGGATGACAGCAATAGTGGATTGGAAGATCTTTATCAGGATGGAGAACCCGAATCAAGTATCAGGGTGAATGGAGCCGCCTTTGACAACCGGGGGAATTTTTGGATTACCAATGCATGGGTTCCAAATAAGCTAAAAAAGCTGGAAACTAATGGAAACTGGAAGGGCTTTGATTTGAGCTCGATCATTTCTGAACAAGTTGCCTTAGGGCTTACAGAATTAGCCATTGATAAAACGGGAAGTGTCTGGATAGGGTCAAGGAGAAATGGCGCATTGGTTTATAACGAATCGGGTGATAGAAAAAGGGCACTCGATACCCAAGGCACTTCAGGGTCTTTGCCTGATTTGAATGTTAGAACTCTGGCTGTTGACAGGAATAATAGAATATGGATCGGAACACAAAAAGGGCTTGTTGTATTTTCGGATGCAGAAAGCGTATTTGAACTAGATATTTATGATGCAGAACCTGTAATTATTGACGATAATGGGGTACCAAAAAAATTGTTGGGGGATCAACCCGTTAATTCCATAGCCATAGACGGAGCAGAGAATAAATGGTTTGGTACAGATACAGGAGGAGCGTTGGGTACTAATCCGTCAGGAAGTCAGACCCTGTATAATTTTAACAAAGATAATTCGCCTTTGCCTTCTAACAGTATATTAAAGATCAAGATCGACAATAGCACGGGTAAGGTGTATTTTGCCACAGATAAAGGAATCGTTGCATTTAACAGTAATGTTGCTCCATATGGAGACGCCTTAGAGGAAGTATACGCTTATCCAAATCCGGTAAAAAAGGAACACGAATTTGTCACCATAGATGGCAGAAACGAAACTCATTTGCCTAAAGGGACCAATGTAAAGATCCTTGATATTGCAGGCAGGCTGGTACACGAAACTAATGTAGATATTGGTCAGGAAACAGGAGGAGGAAAAGTAATTTGGAATAAGACCAACTTAAGAGGAAAAAAAGTGGCTTCAGGAGTATATATCGTGCTTTTGACCAGTCCGGATAAATCAGAAACTGCTTCAACAAAAATTGCGGTTATCAATTAATTTTTGAATCATATGTTGATCAAAACCAAGGCAATTGTTTTAACTTCTATCAAGTATGGAGAAGCAGACCTTATTGTTAAATGTTTGACTGAAGAAGGTGTTAAATCCTATTTGATCAGAAGCATTTTCAGGTCGAGGAGTAAAAAACTGAAAATTGGATATTTTCAAGCCCTCAGCCAGCTTGAAATTTCTGCATATCACAACAAGCAAGGAAACCTGAACAAAATATCCGAAGCCAGAGCATCATATCTTTACCAAAGTCTTGCTACAAATATTTATAAGCAGTCGATCGCCTTATTTTTGGCGGAAGTTCTGGCTTATGCTTTAAAGGAAGAGGAACAAAATCAAGTTCAATTCAGTTTTATTGAATCTTCGTTGCAATGGTTGGACCAAAATGACTCATTTGCCAATTTTCATTTGGTATTTATGTTTCAATTAACCAAATATTTAGGCTTTTATCCTGACGCTGAAAACAACGGGGCAGCATACTTTGATCTTGAAGAAGGAACCTTCAAGAGCTCAAAACCCTTCAGAAATTTTTTAAGTGGCAAAAAATTAATTCTTTTCAAATCTATTATCGGCATAAAATTTGATGATATGGTAAGACTGAAATGGAATTCGGAACACAGACAAATTGTTCTAGACATACTTCTGGAATATTACGAACTTCATTTACCTGGATTTAAAAAACCACGGTCACTAAAAGTATTAAAAGAAGTCTTTAATGAAATTTCTTAATGCACTATTAATTGTCCTTATTGGACATTTTTCTTATGGGCAGAAATGTGTTATTGTAGATAAGGATTCTGAATTTCCGATTTCTAATGTTCAGGTGATCAACGAAGATAAATCCAAATCTGTAGTTTCTGACAGAAACGGAATTTTGGACCTAAGTGGGTTTAATGATATGGAGCTCCTTGTATTTAGTCATGTAAGTTACGTGGAGCTAGAGCTGATCAAAAAACAGATCAGAAAAGATTATACTATTATATTTCTTCAATTCAAATCAGAACTTCTTAAGGAGGTGTTTTTGTCAGCGGGCAAAGGAGATGTAGACAGGTCAAGAATTGCGGAAGAGATTGCCGTTTTTTCGAATAAAGATATTCAAAATTCTGTTCCACAAACATCAGCAGATATGCTGGCTAAAATTCCGGGAGTTAAGGTTCAGAAATCGCAATTTGGGGGAGGTAGTCCGGTACTGAGAGGAATGGAAGCAAACAGAATCCTGTTGGTTGTAGATGGGGTTCGAATGAATAATGCCATTTACAGAAAAGGACACCTGCAAAATTCAATTACAGTAGCTCCAACTACACTTGACAAAACAGAGGTAATCTTCGGGCCTTCGTCAGTTATCTATGGATCAGATGCCCTGGGAGGAGTCATTCATTATTATACACGCAAACCCGAAGTTTCTGATCGGATGAATACCAATCTTGAATTTCTTGGTCGTTACAGCACTGTAAATGATGAAAAAACCGCGAATGCTTCTATAGAATTACAGTTTAAAAAAATGGCTTCTTTTACAAGCATTACGCATAGTAGTTTTGGCGACTTAAAAATGGGAGAATACAGACCTCATGGATTTGACAACTGGGGCTTGCAATACGAATATTCAAATAACACTGATTCCTTCTATAATCCGGAACCAATAGCAAATTCAAACCCATCAATGCAACGGAATGTTGGGTATCGGCAAACGGATTTTTTACAAAAAGTATTTCTTCCACTTAAACACGGAAATGACTTAATGTTCAACCTCCAGTATAGTAGCTCATCCAGAATTAACAGATTTGATAAACTTACAGAAAGAAGAGACGGAAAACTGAGGTTTGCTGAATGGTATTATGGTCCACAGGACAGGTTCTTATTTTCGACACAATTCAATATCAATGCGAACAAAAAGTTGTTGGATAAAGGAACTTTTACTGCAGCATATCAAAATATTAAGGAATCAAGAATTGAACGCAAGTTCGGAACAATTGACAGATCTTCCCAATTCGAAAAAGTTCAGGTTTTGAGTCTTAATGGGGATTTTACAAAAAACATGAATCCAAAGATCAATCGGGATTTTGGTTATGGTTTTGAGGTGGCTTATAATGATGTGAATTCCACTTCCAAAGGAGAAATTCTTGATATCGTAGGTGACAAAATCATTGGTGTAAAGGACAATTATGTGGTTCAGACTCGTTATCCTGATGGAGGTAGCAGTTATTTGAGTTCAGCCATTTATGCCAGTTACAGACAGGATTTAGGAAAGAAATCTACTTTAAATACGGGTTTAAGATTAACAAACACAGTGCTTGCAGCCAAATGGATAGATACAACCTATATCAAGTTGCCTGAAAGCGACATCAAATCTATGAATACTTCGGTTACTCTGACCGCAGGATATGCCTATAGGCCTAATGAAAACTGGCAGATTAACGGTGTTCTGTCTTCCGGATTCAGATCTCCTAATATTGATGACATAGGAAAAGTGAGAGAAAAAAGAGGTGATGTTACGGTGCCAAACGTAGACTTACAACCAGAGTTTGCCTATAATTTTGAGGCCGGACTGATCAAGTATTTTGATGAAAAGAAAACCTATATTGGCTTGACTACCTATTACACTTTACTTGACAATTATATCGTAAGAGGACCTTATGAGCTAGATGGAAAGTCTCAGATTATTTACGATGGTGAATTGGCTAATGTAGTAGCTAATATTAATATGGGTAGTGCCTATCTGGTTGGAGGTACCATGACCTTCAAAGGCCAGCTTACTAATACCTGGAACACAAGAGCAAGCCTCACCTATACTAAGGGAACAGCCTTTGACACAAAGGAACCATTGTCTTCCATACCTCCTTTGTTTGGAAGTCTTGACTTCAATTATGTTAGAAACAGAATTGAAACAGGGGTCAATGTGGTGTACAATGGTTTTAAAGGAGTTGATGATTACAACATTTCAGAGGGAATAGATAATATTGAACAAACACCTTATATCGTCGGCGATGCTTCCTATTACGGAAGCCCGGCCTGGTATACGTTGAATTACTATATGAGAATCAAAACCTCCAAATATGTTGATCTTTTAATCAATATTGATAATATTATGGATCATCACTATAAGGAATTTGCTTCTTCCATTAGCGCACCCGGAAGGAATTTTTCTTTTACGGTGATCGGCAGCTTTTAAAAGGAATTAGTTCTATTAGGGGTATAAAATATTTTTGATCTCTTTCCAGGAAATCATCTCAATCCCCTGTTCCTTTAACAGTCTTTTGCACTTCAAACTAGTAAAAAATTCCAGATCTATCTGTCTCAAGGCAGCACCAAAATTAGGGTGATCTTTAGTGATAGATTTCATTTCAGGATCATCAAATTAGTCACTACTTTTTTACTGCAATGATAATTCCGGTTGACCAATTCAATTTAGTCAATTGTAAATCATCCCTGTTTTCAAGCTTCTCAATTAATTCATTGACCAGATCATCATGACCTTTGGGCCAGTTAGGTTGTGCCAACATATCATCGATGATATATATTCCTCCTACTGTGAGTAACTCCAGAATTTCATCCAGTTCACTATATTTTCCGGGCCATGCATCTGCAAAGATCAGGTCAAATTTATTTCCTTTATAGTCTCTGATCCATGTCGATCCATCCGTACAGATAATGTTTGCTCTGGTGTCATGATCAAAAAATCCTGTGGCGATTTCAATTAATTGAGGATCGTTATCAATAGTTGTTATTTTTGAATTGACATCCATGCCGTCGATCATCCAGGAAAGAGACAAGCCCATACCCGTTCCCATTTCAAGAATATTGGAACCAGGTTTAGAGCTGATCAGGGTTTTAAGTAAAGATCCGATGTATAGATCAGAGGGCATGGTAAAACCAATTTCATGACATTTCTCTAAAAGATGGTTGTAACTCTTGGGGAAACCCAATACAACAGTATCATTCATATTATTTTAGTTGAGGGGTTAGTTTTTTGTTGATTCAATGATTAATCCTTGATCTGGCTGGGGAATGTACCAAACATTATTTTCTAAATCTACGCCTCCATTCATTAATTCTTGAATAACACGATCAGTTATGAAAACACCTTTTTCTGCCATATTTTGGAAAGTATCAATACCGTCCTTAGGGAAATTTTGCCTGGTCCTGTGGATGTTGAAACGATTCGAAAATTTTTGATCAAAAGCCTTTTCAACACCTTCTATACCGATCATAAAGCCTAATAATCCACCCCAGGTAGCCGTGGGGTTATCAGAATCCCAGCCTGCCAGGACTCCAATTTTTATAGTTTCTTTGATATCACCTTCACCGTATAAAAGACTGACAATGCTAGCGGCATAATTAATACCCGCTGCGAAACAACCATTACAGTATACATTTTTTGAAGTGATGTCATAGCCATCTTGTTGTTCGACCTGATATCTTTGATAAACAGCATCACGAGCCGTTTCCCAGGAAGCTCCGGAGTCGTATTGACTTTTGACAAAATCAAACATTTTGGAGGAGTATGAATCCTCCGGAAGCCTTTTTCTGGATTCATTTGCCATCCAGTGAATCTTTTCTTTCATGCTGAGGTCCTGATCTACATATGAGGCCAAAGAATACATGATCACGTAATATTCTGAAATCCATGCAGCATCTTCATAGGCAGTGGTCCTGATAGGCAACCCGGACATTTTAAGCGCAATATCAGGTCTTGCAGGTGCAAAAAACCCAAATATTTCGGTTGTCAATTGTGCATCTATCATCATATAATTTTCGTTATTTTCAGGTCTACCAGTTTCTGGCGGCAGCATTCCGGTTTTCATATGATCGAAAGCGGTTTGGTTAGAGACCCAGAGAAAATTTTCTTCCTCTTCACGAATGTGTTTTAACCAGCCATCCCGGATCTGTTCCGGGCTTAAAACACTTGTTTGATTTGTATACAATAAGTGCTGGTACATGTACTCTATGTCTGTATCGTCATCGGCGCCCCATATGCTGTCGGCACCTATGAGAATAAAATCTATGGTTGGTGAAAGATTACTTGGAATTCCTTCACCCCATATACTAGGTTGATCAGGTTTTCCCCAATCAGTTCTCGTATAGAAGTCTCCGGTTTGGATCTCACCAATGTTACCAATCTTATCCATTTCAGTGATCAGACCTGTCCAGTTTGCGATGCATTGACCTAGCCAGAATCCCTGTAATCTGCCTAAATAATCAGTTCTGGAGATACGAAAATCATTTTCTTGGGGTTGATAATCCTTATATACAAGATGTGGATCTTTAATGGAATTAATTTGTTGATTGTCTTTTTGTTTTTGACTTGTTTGACAAGAAAATAAAGAGCAAATGCAAAACAGAACAAAAACACAGCTTATTTGTTTCATAAATCGAGGCTTTGTTTAGAATCAAAATTAATATTTTTTCTAATTTGGAAGCTATAAATTAACAAGTAAAAAAGGGCATTTAAAAAAATGATTTTTACATGCCCTTTTTTACAATCAAATTGAAAATTTAGATCGATTTGATAACAATTTTATGTCTTGGGTTTGATATTTTGATTCACCCTGAAGAAGTTTCCTGGATCATATTTGGTTTTTATATCAACGAGACGGTCATAATTTTGTCTGTAACTATCACGAACCCTTTCCTGACCTTCATCCATCATGAAATTTGTATAAGCACCACCAGAAGAATATGGATGCAACGCTTCCTGATAGCTTTTGGCCCAGTCTGTTATTTTTTCAGCATTAGCAGGATCAGCATCTACACCAACAAATACACCAGCGTATTTTGCATCTCTATATGCCCAGGGCGTATCTGTGAGCCCTGGCCTGCTGGCGGCGCCACTAATAGGGTACAAATGCATTTGAGAGAGAGGTGTTGGGATAGTTGAACCGAATTTTTTATGCTCAGCCCTGGCTTCAGGTCCTAATTCAGTAAAAAAATCAGCTCTCCAATACCATTGCAATCCTTCAGGAAATAAACCATCAAATAAAGTATTTATTGATGGATGAGGCATTTCTCCGACATGTTCAAATAAGGGTTTTTTATCTCTTACAGGCTGGAATAACTCATCGAAATTGCCAGGATCTCCCGCATAACACCATACAATACCACAGAATTGCTTCAAGTGTAAATGTTCAGGAAATGGGGGCCCCGGAATCACCATAGTTGCCACAAAGCCATTTAGTTCCTCAGGAGCATTATGAATAAAATCGTGATACCATTCCATGATTTCCTCAGTTTGTTCTATTGGCCACAGAGTAGGGCCTCCAACCACTGTTTTTAGTGGATGGCCTTGAAATTTGAAAGAAGTTACGATGCCGAAATTACCTCCACCACCTCGGATAGCCCAGTGAAGATCTGTGTTTTGAGATGCATTTACGGTTATAAAAGAACCATCCGCAAGGACCATATCTGCTTCGAGTAAATTATCAATAGTGAGACCAAATTTTCTTGACAAGTGACCTACTCCGCCTCCAAGTGTCAATCCGCCAACGCCAGTTGAAGAGATGATTCCTGTCGGTACCGCAAGACCATATGCATGGGTGGCATGATCAACTTCACCCCAGACATTACCACCACCAACTCTCACCGTATTATCTCCTGTATTTACCCTGACGTATTTAATCCCAGAGAGGTCAATGACCATTCCTCCATCACAAATTCCCAAACCACCACCATTATGACCGCCTCCTCTAACAGCCACTAAAAGGTTATTTTCACGACCGTAGTTTACACAGGAAATGACGTCAGCTACATCAACGCATTTGACGATCATCCCAGGCTTTTTATCGATCATCCTATTATATACTTTTCTGGATTCATTGTAATTTTCGCTATCCGGAAGAATAACCTCTCCCCGGATCTGTGCTTTGAAATCGTCAAATTTGGCTTGCATAGGTTTGGTATTTAGATTAGTTTATTAGATTGATTTACATTGGGTAGATATGAAAAAACATTGATCAGCCTTTTTAAAAGAGAAGGTTGTTTCAAATATTTAGATATCTGAATCAAGCACTCTTTTATAAAAGCATTAAAATCTCAATCATCTTAATTTGGGAAGGAAAGATGTTAAATCGAATTTAAATTTACCAACTGTATTCCCACTAAGTTAATAAATATTTCCTAAATGGATAAAATTGAAGTCTAACAAACAGGAAGTTATCTCAAATTACCAGATTCCCGGAATCATGGCTTTACGGTTTTTGGGATATTCAGTAAAGGATTTCTTATACCACTTGTGATGGCCAAGTGCCCTTGGAATTAAATTTGCGGCGGTCCATATTAGAAAAGACAGGGCGGGTAAATTCCAGGCCATGATGACAAAACCGCTCCATTGCATCAATTCTCCAAAAAGATTAGGGCAGGATACGTATTTAAATAAAAAACCAGTAGGAATTTTATAATTTGTTTCTCCCGGTTTTCTGAGATGGATTAAGATATGATCGCTTTTTTGATTGATTATAAATCCAACTATGAAAAGCACAATTCCCAAAATGAAATTCCATTGATAAAATGAATCGGGCCCATAAGATTCAAAATGAGCCAGAAAATAACCATTTAGACCGGCATTCATACAATTGAAAAAAATGGCAGATCCAACAATGATCAAGGGCATTTTTTTCCCTTTTGTCCTGATTCTAAAAGGATATATAAAGGTTCTGTTCAGGTAATGAAGGAGCCATAAAAGCGATAAAATACTGGCGTAAAGACTTTGGTCGGAACTCAAATAAAAGTAAAGAATGATAAAAAAGGAGGGTGCTTCCATAATGATCCAGCCAAGCTTGTTGGAAATTTCTGGACCCCAGCCTTTTTTGACATGTCTTCCGTAAGGAGCAATGACAAATTGCAAGAGTATAAAAGAGGCTACCCCAATAGCAGCCCAAATGATACAGATCAGATTCAGCGTTTCTAAAGTCATGTCATTTTATTTTCATTAAACCATTCAATAAGGTCCTCCACACTTTTTTGAGTTGCTCGGTTAGTGTGCCCCAGGTCTTTTATCGCCTTTGAGCAATCCATTCGCTTTGGCGCATATTTTAAGGTGGTTAAACTTTCTTTATTGATTGGCCACCTGAGTTTGAAAAACCAAGTGTATAAGTTAATAACAGGCAATAACTTGATCAATACATCAAGTGATAAAACCGATGGTATTTTGTTTGGACATGCTAGTCTGGCAAGCTCTTGTAAACTTATATATTGACCACCTGTAAGGTAAATGGAACCCTTTTTCCCTTTTGAAATACTATTGATAATGGTTTGCGAAAGATCTCTGACATCAACCATATTATAGCCGCCATCGGTTATAAAAGAGAGCTTTCCCTTATGTAAATCGAGGATGGTACGGCCAAATCTGGAAGGGCCTGGATCTTGGGGCCCCACAATGGCAGTCGGTCTGATGATAAAAGCATCCAAATTGTTCTTTTTGATTGTTTCAAGTACTTGTAGTTCCGCCTGCGCCTTTGTCCAGGCATAATAAAATGTTTTATCTGATCGGTAAGATCGATTTTCGTCGAAAACCTCATTTTTTATTGGGTCTTCGGTAGCGGTAGATGAACTGATATAAATAAAACGGATGGCTTTATCTAAGCAGACTTTCAATAGGTTTTGAGTGCCCTTAACATTTACTTCATAGATGGAATCATGAGCCATTTCACCCAATGAAATGGCGCTGGCACAATGAATTATAGCATCACTTTTATCGGTTAAACTTGACAAGGCCTTTGGGCTGTTCAGATCGCCTTTTATCCAGGTCAAGCCAGGGTGAATTAAGGGAAAGGAAGAATGCCTGATCAAAGCTTTGACAAGATATTCCTGATCAAGCAGGGCTTTGATGAGGTTGATTCCCAAATGTCCTGTTCCTCCGGTTATAGATATAGTTTTTTTAGTTTTCAATAATAGTTTTTCATTTGAATATTACCCTCAATTCTTTTTAGGGAATTTTTTATTGTCAATTTCTTCTTTTAAGAGTGCATTGATATCTTTTTTCGCACCCTTAAGAAGGTATACACGTGTGCCTTTATCTCTGGCGTATTCATTTTCAACTTCTCCGATCAGTGAGATCGAATCAAATAATGGGGCCTCTCTTTTGCGTTCCGGATCGTCATCCCATGGACCTTGCACAAGAATAACGTTTTCAATGATCATTTGATCCAAAGGATACCAGTTTATATAATCCGCGTCTAAAGTTAGTGCCTCCGTATATGTTTGATTTGCATAAAAATTGATGGCACCTGCCATGCCATAACCATCACAATGAATCAATGTAGTGGATTTATCTGAGACATTCTCAAAAGCTTTGTCTACTAAGGCCCCGAGTTCATTCCACCCTTGCATGTCAGCAAAATCCTGTGGCAACGCATGTTCCTTCCCGTCTTCCCATTTTAATAAGCCTAAGAAGCGAAATTTCTCCTGATTTTCAACTATTTTTTGAGGGGATAATACGGGTAAAAATATAGAGAAGATGGGAATTATTACGATGATGGGAATTAACAACAATACAGGGCGCAAGTATCTTTTTCTGCCTTTGTCAAGAATTTTTTCCAGATAAACTGCTCCAAAGGCTATAAAAGTTGGGTAAAGACCAATGGCATAATAACTTTTTGCCTTTAGATAAAAATAAGAGAGTATTACAAAAATGAAGGTCCATAAAAGAATGCGAAACTTTTTAAAAGGGTCATACCTGAAAAAAGAGACAAATCCGGCAATCAGAACAAGATGAGCACCACTAAAAAAAAGTAGCTGATCTATTAGAAAATCCATTCGGTTTACATTGACCAACTGTGTTTTTGATAATGTGTTTAAATGCCATATCACTGGGAAATCATTTTGATACTGCCACCAAAGATTGGGAGCAATCAAAATTAACGTAACAGCCAGAACAAAATAAAACTGTTTATTGGCAAAGAGTTTTCTCTGTTGAGTTAGCAGCATGGCCGGAAACAAACCAAGCACTAAAAAGGAGATATTATATTTATTTAAAAATCCAAAGGCAAAAGCAATCCCGGTATACCATAACCATTTATTTTCTTGTGATTGTATAAAACGAATGATGGTAAAAAACATAGTGGTCCAAAGCAGGAATTCAAGTGAATTAGGCTGGTAGAGCGTATTAATGCGAAGAAGTACGGATAAGATGACACAAAGTGCACTTAGGCTTAGTGCAAATAAATTCCCCCCAAGGGTTTCTGTAATTTTCCATACAACCCATACAGTCAAAGCACCGAACAATGCAGGGAAAAATTTAACCCAAAAAACGGTTTTTCCA
Source organism: uncultured Flavobacteriaceae bacterium (assembly GCA_905479625.1). Classification (GTDB taxonomy): domain Bacteria; phylum Bacteroidota; class Bacteroidia; order Flavobacteriales; family Flavobacteriaceae; genus Lutimonas. The sequence continues at coordinate 46,401 of CAJQNF010000045.1, forward strand.
AGAGCAATGATCAGGTATGAGAGCCAACCGGTAATTGGAGGGACCGATATATAACCCCAGGCGATATGATTACCCAGATCAAGATGAAGAAATTCGTCTCTGTGCAATTCATACGCAGGGTTAATGGCGATATACTGTAAAATAAATTTTAAAAGGATAAATAATAAAAGGACGAGGGTTTTGTTCTTCATTATAACAATTTAAGATTGCGGCTTGAACAATTAAAATTCAAAGGTTTTTGACTGATAAAAGGAATCGTCAAACATCACCTGGGCATGTCCGCTTGGTGCATCATAAGGCGCTTTTGGCAATACAGAAGGGTTTGATGGATAAGAGCCATTCTTAAATGTCAATTCCTTCAAAACACCTGCATCTTTTATTAACAAAACAGACCATCCATTTACTTTTGTACTTTCGATAAAAATTGGAGCCCTGGTTACAGTGAACTTTGTAATGACTTCGGCATATTTATCCAATAGTAAGAAAGTGCATCCTCCGGACCCACAAAAATAAGAGCCCATAAATCGCACAAAAATTTCTTCATTTCCATCATTATTTAGATCGGTTTTGTAGAACTGAAATTTTCTGTCTTTTGGTTCCAGAAAAGATAAGTCATCTTTTAAATAATCAAGGGCAAGGAAGTTTTTCAGGTTGTTTGCCGTTTGTTGATCAGTTGACTGAGGCACAAATTCAGGTGCTCTGTTTACCGGAATTTCTTCTTTAGTAATCGTGTCTGAAGCGGTCATAACCTCATTTGCATTGTCATTGTTTGTGCTTGATTGCTGAACCTCTCCTTTGCAAGAGAAAAGAAGTAAGCAGAAAAAATAAATAAAAAAAATTTTCATGGAGTTTGGTGTTTGTCGGTCAACCGTGGGTTGAGAGATAACTTATATACTTAATTTAAAAGGGATGTAAATTTAACTAAAGCTAAATATAAGCATTAAGGTAATACCTAGCAAAATCTTGGAAAGAATCAAAACTTTGATCAAAAGACGCACATTGACCGAAGCCATAACTCATAAAAATGAAAGGTACCTCAGCTTTTTTACTTTGGATCATATCAGAATGAGTATCACCAATGTAAAGTGGTCTTTTTAATTGGTAAGTCGAGATAAGGCTGGAAATGTTTTCGTGTTTGGCTTTGTAATTTTGACCATGTGAGAAAGAGTCAATGATGAGATGATCAATTCTGGCAAATTTCATGAAATGTTTAATGGTAAATTCCGGACAGTTGCTCACGATAAAGAGCTTGTATTTTTTCTGCAATAAGGGAAGGAACTCTGTTACTCCCGGATAGATTTCTCCACCTATATCATTGATCAAATCATATTGAAGCTGCACAACTTCTTTATAGCGTTGGGCCCTTTCGTTTTCCGAAAATTCAGGGAGAATGATTTCAAGAAACGCACCCTCTTCCAAACCCATTAAATTGTCCAAATCAGTTTTGCTTAGGTGTTTGTCAAGACCATGATTCTCAAAATACTTATTCCATGCAAGCGTATAGGTGTTGACAGCATCCCATAGCGTTCCGTCCATGTCAAATAGTAACGCATCAGGGTTTTTTTTATGGTCTTCTTCCGTTTTCAAGCCTCGATCTTATAGTCCTTTCTTTCCCAATCTTCTTAGGGCAGCCCATTGTCTCAGAGTTTCCTTGGCTTCGATAGCCGGATAGCCCAAAATAGTTTTTCCGTCAGCAATATCATTCATTACGCCTGATCGGCCACCAATTGTAACCCCATTTCCAATTGTGATATGATCTTTAATTGCCGCTTGACCTGCCATGATAACCCCATCACCCAAGGTAACGGATCCCGAGATTCCACATAATGCAGCAATCATGCATGCGCGTCCAATTATACAGTTATGCGCAATTTGCACAAGATTATCAATTTTGGTCCCATCACCAATTGTGGTTGAACTGAATTTTCCTCGATCAATACATGAACCAGAGCCTATTTCAACTTGGTTTCCAACCACTACGTTTCCAATATGTACAATTTTAATGATGCCTCTACCATCCGGACTAGGACGGTAACCAAAGCCGTCTGAACCTATGCTCACATTGGCATGAAGAATACAATAATGACCAATAATACATCTTTCTGCAACCACTGTCCCTGCTTTAATGATCGTATGACTTTCAACTTCTGCCTCATCTAAAATCGTTACATTGGGATAAATCGTTACATTTTTCCCAATTTTTACATTTGGACCTATATATGAATTTGCCCCAATAGTAACCCCTTCACTCAGCAAAGCGGATTCGTCTACAATAGCTGACGGGTGGATGCCTTGATGCAGTTTAACAGGAGATGGCGTAAATAAATCGAGCAATTGGGCCATGGCCAGATCTGCATTGTCCACTTCAATAAATGCCTTATTAAGCCCGGGATTGGTCAATTTTAAAGAACGATCAACAATGGCTGCTGAAGCATTCGATTTTTCCCAAAGTGCAATATATTTTTTATGACCTATAAAGGTGATAGAACTCTCTTTTGCCGATTCTATTTGTTCAGGCTCTGATATCAATTGATCAGTATGCCCTACCAGATTACCCTTTAAAAGCTCAGAAAGCTCCTCAATGGCATATGATTTTGATACTTTTTTCATGTTTGAAAGATAAGAATTTATTCGCATGCACTATTTTAAGTCAATAACATTTCATATAAATTATTGACTGCATAATTAGTAGTTTTTTTGCCGACATTGACAAAGCCATAACTCTCATAATATTCACATAAGCGCTGGTTAGAGCCATCACAATCCAATCTAAATTTTTCAATTTTATCTTGTTTCAGCTGGTCTATGATTTTGAGGATTACCGCCTGACCAATTCCTTGTCCGCTATATAAAGGTGGTACAACCAACGAATGAACGTATCTTGTATTTTTTTCTGTTCCTTTTTTACCCCAGTACAAAGTGTCCTTTTCAAGAAGCCGGAACATGGCTATTTTATTTCCTGACTGGTCATAAACAAAAAAGAATTCTCCATTGTCAAATCCCTCTTTTACCCAGGTTATTTTTTCCTCAGGGGGGTCAACCCAATAACTCCATTGACTTACCTGTTTTTCGCTAAGTGACATACTAGCCATTTTAAAAAAATGGAGTGCTTCTTCCAGTTCACTATTTTGGGCTTGAATGAATGTGATTTCCTTATCCTGAATCAAATGAGGTATATTTTTTATGATCGATTAAAAATTCGTTGTGGGTCATTTTATAAATGACTTGATGTCAACGAATGTACAAATTAAAGTAAAATAATGATGATCAGGGAGCGTCGAGAACGCACTTTACACCTTCCCGGTCCATTTCCACAATACATTCATTACATCGGTTGCACAAGCTTTTTAAAATGCGACCTTCTTTGATTTTATTGAGAAATTCAGGATCGTGAATCAGGGGCCTTGCTAGTGCGATAAAATTGAATCCTGCAGTTAAAATTTTTAAGATTCCTTCTTTCGAATCTACACCTCCTAAATAAACAAGATCTAAGGAAACAGCCTGCCTAACTTTTATGGCCTGCTCAAGAAAAAAATTCGGAGCGAAAGCATATTTCTTTATAATAAGTGGACCGAATAGGGACATCGTAATTTTTTCCGCCCATGAAGAACCGTTTTGAATCATTCCCTTTAAAGGGATGTTTCCCCGCATCATATAGAAAGGTGATTTACTCGTGAATCCCCCGCTTAGAACAATTGCGGCGCAACCAATACTTTCAAGTTTTTTTGACACGTATATGCAATCTTCGAGTGAAAAGCCCCCCTTTACTCCATCGTCAAGATTTAACTTTACAAGTACAGGAAATTCCGGTCCTAATGCTGAAATGACTCTTCTTACGACCTCTAGCGGAAAACGACTTCGGTTAGCCATACTACCGCCATATGCATCGGTTCTTTTATTGGTCAAAGGGCTTAGGAACTGACTTAACAGATATCCATGGCCCATATGGATCTCCAGGGCATCAAAGCCAATAGTTTGCAGTGCGAGAGAGGTTTTGACAAAATCCGCAATAACTTCTTCCAGATCATTTTCTTGCATGGCATGAGAAAAGCCTAAACCGGAGAGAAAGCCATATGCGTTAAAAAGCTTGCTTGGAGCAAGGATCTTTTTTGCTTTTTTATTTTTTGAAAAATAACCACAATGTGTTAATTGGATGGACACTTTTCCTCTCGCAGCATGAACTTCTTGAACCAATATTTTGAGGGCTTTCAGGCTGTCGGCATTGATATACATTTGATCTTCAAAAGTTCTTGCGTCAGCTGATACCGCTCCATAGGATATAGTAGTCAAACCAACACCTCCTTTTATGAGAGTCACATGATGATCAATTAGGTTTTGGTTTGGGATCCCTTTATCATACATTCCCTCATAAGTAGCAGATTTGATAAAGCTATTATTCAGCATAAGGGAGGATTCACCAAGTCTTTTTGCTGAGAAAGCATTATTTATTGATGATTCATTTTTGAATGGATTTTGATCCATATCTTTATTAAACGCTATTCGTTATTCTTCTGTGGTATAATTCTAGGGCTCCAGATTTCATAAATAGGAGCTCCTTTAGAGCTCATTCCACTGTGATGCCATTCGTTTTCAATGATTTCATATTGGAAGTTCAATGTAGCGCCGACCCTGCTATTATCTCTTGAAAAAAATTCTATTTGTTCAGTATAGGTGCCATTTTCTGCAGTATAAGTACCGCCTCCTGTTCCGGAGAATTTTCCCGAGGCAGTGTTAAATGCGATCCATTGGAAGCGTGAGGACGATAAAATTTTCATGGTTTTTCGGGCACCCGGAGTTCTACGAGACATTTTCCCATCTCTTTTTCGGCCCGTAATAAGCCATGCCCCATTCAAATCGCTTTTTTGACCTTTGTCAATTCTGGTCCAAATCTTGTCGCTTCCTTCAAACTTAATGGTATCACCCTTTAAGTCAAATATCTGCTCTTTTATTTTGCCAACGACTGTACTGTCAGCAGACGAAAATTCAAGCTTTAATAAAAAAATATTCTTATCAACTGTCCACGATCCTCCGAATGTTCGAATAAATTCTCCGGATTCAGCATCATACAATGTTTCGGCTAAATACCCGTCCATAACAATTGTTGTGATCTCTATTTTTTCACCTTTATCATTAGTTTCAGAGCTAGACCAGGCGCCTTGAAGGGCTTTGGAAATATCAGACTGAACCCCATATAGCTTTGAAGAAGTTTCATTTTCCTTTTGATCATCAGCAGTGAATTCCTTTGTGATCAAAACAGATAGTACAAGCAGCGGAATAAGAATAAGGTTTTTCATTTTTTATGAATCAGGTTGAACTAATTTTTATAAATCATTTTTCGAAAATTTATGAAAAAGCAGGAATTCCCGTAATATCCATTCCCGTAATCAAAAGGTGAATATCATGAGTCCCTTCATAAGTAATTACTGATTCCAGATTCATCATATGTCTCATGATAGAATAGTCACCTGTAATACCCATTGCACCAAGAATTTGACGTGATTCACGTGCTATATTTAGTGCCATTGCTACGTTATTTCTTTTGGCCATTGAAATCTGTGCAGAAGTAGCACGGTTTTCATTTTTCAGCACTCCCAGTCTCCAGGTGAGCAGTTGTGCTTTTGTGATCTCCGTAATCATTTCAGCCAGCTTTTTTTGTTGCAATTGAAAACCTGCAATAGGTTTACCAAACTGCACCCTTTCTTTGGCATAGCGCAAGGCAGTGTCATAGCAGTCCATTGCTGCTCCGATTGCCCCCCATGCAATACCGTATCTGGCAGAATCAAGGCAGCCCAAAGGCGCACCCAAACCACTTTTATGAGGCAAGAGATTTTCTTTGGGAACTTTTACGTTGTCAAAGATTAATTCCCCTGTAGCAGAGGCTCTTAAAGACCATTTATGATGTGTTTCAGGTGTGGAAAACCCTTCCATACCTCTTTCCACAATCAGGCCGTGAATCCTTCCCTCTTCGTTTTTCGCCCATACAATAGCTATATCAGCAAAAGGGGAATTAGAGATCCATAACTTCGCTCCGTTAAGCAGGTAATGGTCTCCCATGTCCTTATATTTGGTCTCCATTCCTCCAGGATTAGAACCATGATTGGGTTCAGTAAGACCAAAACAACCTATCATTTCTCCGGAGGCCAGTTTAGGCAAGAATTTATTTTTTTGCGCTTCGTCCCCATATTTCCAAATCGGGTACATCACCAATGAAGACTGAACAGAGGCTGTTGATCTGATTCCAGAGTCTCCTCGCTCAATTTCCTGCATGATCAAACCATAAGATATCTGGTCCAATCCGGCTCCACCATACTCTTCAGGAATATAAGGCCCGAAAGCTCCAATTTCTGCGAGACCATTTAGCAATTGCTTAGGAAATTTTGCTTCTTGAGCAGCATCTTCAATAATGGGAGAAACTTCTCTCTTCACCCAATCTCGGCAAGCATCCCTTACTAATTTATGCTCTTCAGTTAATAAATCATCAAGAAGGAAGTAATCAGGTGCTTGAAATTGATCTACAGACATATAAATTATAATTTTGTTAATAAAGCAAAGTTACAATTATTGGTATGATAAAAACAAGTGCTATAAACTTTTAAATGCATAAAAATAAATAGTTATATTTGCCCTTGATGCGGAACACGTTTAGAAGCGAAGAAAAGCTTAAAAAGAAGAATCTAATTACAGAATTATTTGCTTCTGGCAAGTCTGCTTCAGTATTCCCATTAAAAATGATCTACCTTCAAAATGATCATGATTCCCCTTATAAGATCCAGGCGGGAGTATCAGTATCCAAAAGAAATTTTAAAAGTGCCGTAGACAGAAATCGAATAAAAAGATTGATGCGCGAATCTTACAGAAAAAATAAATACCTGATATACAACAATGAAGATACTAAAAAGCATATATTGATGTTTATATATCAAGCGAAGAATGAAGTATCATATGAATTAATGGAAGAGAAAATGACTCAGTTAATTGAAAAATTTCTCCTAAAGCAAAAATCACAGGCAAAATGAAAAAATTAAAAAGAGCTGCAGTGATCGGCAGTCTTGTCCTGATCAGCACATTTTTATTTGCGTTTAAATCGGATTTTTTCGAGGTAGCGAAGCAAATGGAAATTTACACCACATTGTTTAAAGAATTGAATCTGTACTATATAGATGAAATTAATCCTGCAGAATTAACAGAGAAAGCTATTAATGAAATGCTGGAGGATCTCGATCCTTATACGAGGTATTATGATGAACAAGGTGTAGAGGCGGTTAAGATCAATTCTTCAGGAGAATACAGTGGTATTGGTGCAGAATCAAGTCACTATGATGATAAGCTTGTCATTACTGAGGTATTTGAGGGCTATTCAGCTGAGGAGGTTGGTATTAAAGTGGGGGATCAAATCATGAAGATTGATGATGTTTTTGTCGCAGATTTCGATAGCAATCAAATTTCAACTTTGTTAAAAGGAATTCCTGACAGCACGGTGAAGCTGATGATAAAGAGACAAAATGAAACACTTAATTTTACGGTAAAGCGAGAAAAAATTATCGTAGATCCCGTGCCTCATTTTCAGATGGTAACTCCTGAAATTGGCTATATCGCATTTAACAAATTCAACAATAAGGCTTCGGCTTCCGTAAAGTCAGCCTTTGTAGACCTGAAGGAAGAAGGAATGAATAAGTTGATACTTGACCTTAGAGGTAATCCAGGAGGCTTGTTGAATGAGGCTATCAATATTACGAATTTCTTTGTTCCTAAAAATGAGGTTGTGGTGAGCACAAAAGCCAAATTAAAAAAATGGAGCGAAGTATATAAAACCAGGTATGAACCTATTGACCTGGAGATTCCTATTGTGGTTTTGATCGATGGAAAATCAGCGTCTGCTGCTGAGATTGTGGCGGGGTCATTACAGGATCTTGATCGAGCAGTTATCCTGGGCGAAAGATCCTTTGGAAAGGGGTTAGTTCAGCGCTATAGAAATCTTACTTATGGGACAAAGCTTAAATTGACGATTTCTAAATATTATACGCCTAGTGGAAGAAATATACAGGAACTTGATTATACCCATCGCGACGGAGATGATGTTCCTAAATTTGCGAAAGAAAACAGAAATTCCTTTACAACTAAAAATGGCAGAACGGTCTATGATGGAGGTGGCATATCTCCTGATATTGAAATTGAAAAGTCAGCTTTGACAGCGTCAACAAAAGCCTTGTTGAGGTCAGACGCTATTTTCAACTTTGCAACTGAGTATTTTTATCTCAATCCAACAATCGCAAGCCCTGAGACCTATGTTTTTGAGGATGCACAGTTTGATCAATTCATATCATTTTTACAAGGAGGAAATTCAAATTTTAAAACCAAGTCTGAAACTAAGTTTGAAGCAGCTTTTGAACTCTCAGAAAAGGAAGACTTGTCTGATGGGATTAAGTCATCTTATAAGACTTTAGCAGAAAAAATGGAACAGGAAAAAATTAGTGAATTGGATAAGAATCGTGAAAATATCAAAGAAATACTGAGCGATGAGATTATCAACCGGTACTATTTTGAAAAAGGAGAGTACCAAAACCACATAGAATTTAGTCCTTACATAAAAGAAGCTATTTCAGTTCTTGAAAATGAGGATCAATACACAAGTATTTTATTGAATGGAAAAAATTAAACGGACCCGGGCTCAGATATCTACAAATGCCATTGAAAGAATTTATATCACCATGCGGCATTTATTTATCAGAGGATTTTATAAACCAATGGGTGTTTCAGGGAATGCCCTTATCAATGAACTTTTAATTTTACGGCCCGAAATCTATGGCTCCGTAGGTGAGGAAATAGCCGAGCTTGAAGGGTTGTCATATATCATAGACAGGCTACCTGAAGGCATCGCTGAATGTCGTTATATTAGTCTGACTGCGGATGAAGGTTTGCGCGAATCACATTTTAAAAAGATCGTTCCGGCCAAACGAAGACGAAATTGTTATAGGATAGATAGTGATCAGATGAATATTGAGATTACCAGAGGAAGATCTGATATTTATGATATCCTGACCCATTTGACTTTTATGTTCATCGAGGCAAAAAAAATCGCCCGCAAAGTTTTGATCAATGATGAAGGTCATACCATAAGAGAGTGGAATCATCTTGAAGAAGTGGTGTTGATGAATAAAAAGATCAACAAGAATGAAAGAGAAGTCCTGATTGCACATTTGTCAACTTTTTTGGGAAGAAGTTATGAGGAAATTCAAAAGGCAGATGTCGATTTTGCCACTGGTCATTCTCCGAACAGATTCTTTCATGTGATCTACTGGATGGGTAAACTTTCCTTGAACGAAATTCTGGAAGATAAAAAATATGAAATCACTTTCAGCCCTATTCTTAGAGAAAGGATTGGCCACCATATATCTGGTGAAAGTTGGGCTGACAATATCAAAAAGGAGCTTTTTAAGAGAGGTTTGATGGATAGACCTATTCATATCATCAGCGCAAATATGCACAGTGTGATGAACTCTATTTATGCTGAGATGTTCTTGCCAAATGAAGCAAGTAAGAATAATGGTATCTCGCTATTTGAATTGATTGGAAATTCAGAAAACAAAGATCTTAGAAAGATTATTAAAAAAGGAGCAGGAAAAAAAGGGTTGACTTTTATTAAGGACACTACCGGTGCCAATATTGATGTTCAGATTATTGATACAGAAATGATAGACCTGGAAAAAACCCGCTATAAAATAAAACATTCAAAAAAGGTAAAACCAGTCATTATTGTGATGGATTATGCCTTTGGAGAGCAAGCCTACGAAACACTTGATGAATTATTGAAGCCTTATGAGCTGGCTTCCGGTGACAAGAAACATTTGAATATAGATTCTGTTTCTGTTATGGGAAAAGCTGGAATTTTGGAAGGTGTAAAAGGAGATATCATGATTCCGACCTCACATATTTTTGAAGGAACGGCAGATAATTACCCGTTTACGAATGAATTGAAAGCTGAAGACCTTAAAGATGAAGGACTTGATATTTATGAAGGCTCAATGATTACAGTTCTTGGAACTTCTCTGCAAAACAGAGATATTTTAGAATTCTTTTATAATTCTACCTGGAAAGTGATTGGTCTGGAAATGGAAGGAGCTCATTATCAGAAAGCGATTCAATCTGCCTCTCAGATCAGAGGTAATGTAAAGCAAAACATTAAAGTAAGATACGCTTATTACGCTTCAGATAATCCATTAGAGACTGGAAGCACACTTGCATCAGGCGGCCTAGGAGCTTCAGGGGTCAAACCTACTTACTTGATTACTCAGAAGATTTTAGAGCAGATCTTTTAAAATTTTGAATAAATTCTATTTCCTGAGTATTTCATACTTGGTTTTGGGCTTAATTGAATTTTTAAAGTATTTTTGCTGGCATAAATACAGCATACATGAATATACTTATTTTAGGGTCAGGAGGTAGAGAATGTACATTAGCCTGGAAGTTGGCTCAAAGTTCCAAATGCGGAGATCTTTTCATCGCTCCTGGAAATGCAGGGACAGTAAAATTTGGAACAAACCTTGAGCTCAATCCAAATGATTTTAAGCAGGTAAAAGAAGCCGTCTTAAACCATGATATCCAGATGGTCATCGTAGGACCAGAGGACCCTTTGGTACTTGGAATTCATGACTTTTTCCTTGAAGATAATGATCTTAAAAACATTCCGGTAATAGGCCCTCAAAAATATGCTGCCCAATTAGAAGGAAGTAAAGAATTTGCTAAGGAGTTTATGTACAGACATGATATTCCGACAGCTCAATACAAAAGTTTTACCGTTGAAAATTTGGAAGAAGGGTATCAATTTCTAGAGACGCTTCATGCGCCTTATGTCCTAAAAGCGGATGGATTAGCGGCAGGAAAAGGTGTTTTGATCCTGAATGATCTGCAGGAGGCAAAAAAGGAACTTGAAGAGATGCTGGGACAACAGAAGTTTGGCGCAGCGAGCTCTAAAGTAGTCATTGAAGAATTTTTAGACGGCATTGAAATGAGTTCTTTTGTACTTACTGACAGTGAGAACTATGTTATTTTGCCAAATGCAAAAGATTATAAACGTATTGGAGAAGGAGACAAAGGCCTGAATACCGGTGGTATGGGAGCCATATCTCCTGTACCCTTTGCCGATGCAGAATTTCTGTCCAAAGTTGAAAAAAGGGTGATCATACCTACAATTGAAGGATTAAAGAAAGATCAGATAGCTTATGTAGGGTTTATTTTTATCGGTTTGATCAGGGTAAATAACGAGCCCTATGTGATCGAGTACAATGTCAGGATGGGAGACCCTGAGACAGAAGTGGTCATACCAAGAATCAAATCAGATCTTGTCGAGCTTTTTAAGGCTACGGCAGATAAAAAATTGAACAATTTTAATCTTGATATTGATCAAAGGTCTGCGACAACTGTGATGATGGTTTCGGGAGGTTATCCAGAGGCATATGATAAAGGAATGCAGATCACAGGATTGGAAAAGGTTGAGGATTCAATCGTTTTTCAGGCAGGAACCAAGCTTTCAGGAGATAAAATATTGACCAGCGGCGGACGCGTCCTCGCTGTGACTTCTTATGGAGTTGACTTTAAGCAGGCCCTTAAGCAGTCGTATAAAAATATTGAGAAAATTCATTTTGATAAAATGAACTACAGAACCGATATCGGATTTGATCTTTAGGGATATCATCTTTTATTTAGGCGTCTGGTTTCGATCTACCTCAAATCACTGTATTGAGTCAAAACAAGCAACATAAAAAGATCCTGGTAGCACCTCTTAATTGGGGTCTGGGTCATGCCACGCGGTGCATTCCTGTTATTGAAGCACTCATCAAATATGATTTTCAACCAATATTGGCAGGAGATGGAGATTCTCTTCAGCTTTTAAGACAAGAATTTCCTGAATTAAAATATTATCAGCTTCCTTCAACTGAAGTAGTTTATGCCGAAAAAGGAAGTCTTTTAAAATACAAGCTACTGTCTCAGACTCCAAAGTTAATAAGGGCCGTTAAACTCGAAAAAAAGAAGACACAAGAGATCCATAAATTAGAAAAGCTAAGTGGAATTATCTCAGATAATCGATTCGGTGTTCGATGTGATGAGATTCCAAGTATTTATATTACCCATCAAATACAGGTGCTGAGCGGAGTAACGAGTTTATTAAGCAGCAGATACCATCAGCAGATTATATCGAAATTCAGCGAATGCTGGGTGCCGGATTACGAATCAAACGGATTGGCCGGAGAATTGTCAAAACGTGGAAAGCGGAAATTGTTGTTAAAATATATTGGACCTCTAAGTAGGTTTACACATCATCCGCAAGATAAAAAATGGGATATTGTCGCCGTATTGAGCGGCCCTGAGCCTCAGCGAGGAATTCTTGAAGCGAAAATTAAAGAAGAATTAAGATTGTATGCCGGTCAAATTTTGATTATTCAGGGAGTTGTTGAAAGCAAACAAAATACACTATCAGAAGGAAATTTAACCATTGTTAACTTTATGCTGCAACAGGAATTAGGTGATGCCATTGAGCAAGGTGAACTTATTCTATCAAGATCGGGATATAGCAGTGTGATGGATCTTTATGCATTGGGAGCAACAGCCTATTTTATACCAACCCCAGGCCAATTCGAACAGGAGTATCTGGCTGAGTATTTAAAACAAAAAGGAGATAGTGATTTTTCCAATCAGGCTTCATTTCAAATCGGTAAGCTCAGTAATATGAAGAACCATAAGGGATTTAGGCATAAAAAAACATCAAAAAATAATCTCAACAGATCACTTTTTGATGTTTTTAATTAAGTTATTTGATCTTTAAATAAAAGACAGATCTGCCTTATCCACTTCCTGAACGTTAACGACCTTATTTGATTTATAGGTAACTTCTTTTACAGCTTCATCTCCTACCAGATACCACTTACCATCTTTTTCACCATTATTGTAAAAAGCAACTACTTTAATTTCTCCTTCTTTATTGTAGGAAACCCACTTATCATGAAGTTTATCATTTTTGAAAAAACCAACTTCTTTTACCATTCCATTGTCATGATAATAGGTGGCTTTAACCAGATCTTCTTGTTTTTCAAATGTTGGTTCTATCTCCTGAGCGAAAGAAACGCTTATCATCAATAGAAACACTGTTAAGGTGGCGACTAACTTTTTCATAATATAATGTTTTTGATTTTCTTAGGGTAAAAGTAATTATTTAACACTAAATAAACAATAAGTTTACAATAACTTAACATTGGAAAAACAAATATATTGTGTGAAAAACCTTGTTAATCAGTAAATTAAAGGTTTATTTTGCCCTGTTTAAGGTAAATGAAAAAATAGAACCCTGATCAATTGTACTCTCTACAAAGACTTCCTGATCATGTGCTTCAACGATATGTTTTACGATAGCAAGTCCCAGTCCTGAGCCTCCCTGATCCCTGGAGCGACTTTTTTCTACCCGGTAGAACCTTTCAAATAATCTTGGAAGATTACCCTTTTCTATACCAACACCATCGTCTTCAAATTTGAATAGAAATTGATGAATAGAATGGGGTTCAATACTGACTAAGGTGCTCCCACCAACCTTACCATACTTGATGGAATTTGACAATAGATTCATGACAACCTGTTCTATTTTGTCCTTATCTGCTCTTACCATTATTGGAAATTTATAGGGCTCTTTAAAATCGATTCGAATATTTTTTTTGCTGGCTTTTAATTCAAATAAATCGAAGGAGTCAAGCAGCAATTTGACCATATTAAAATTATCCTGTTCCAGTTTCATCCCCGATTCCAGCTTGGCAATCATGTCAAGATCTTTGACGATGTATGACAAACGCTCTATACTTTTGTTGGTTCTCTCTAAATATTTTTTAATGATAACAGGGTCATCCAAATCATCATCGAGAACGGTTAAAAGATATCCTTGAGCCGTAAAAATCGGCGTTTTAAGTTCATGTGCGATATCACCAATAAAATCACGTCGAAAATCATCTCGGTTGTGCAGCTGTTCAACTTCTTTGTGTTTGGTTTCGGCAAATTTTCGGATGCGTTTGATAAATTTTTCAAAATCAATATCCTTTAATTCCTTTTTTAATAAGGGTTCATTGTCAAAGAGGTTTGATTCATAAACTTTGTTTAATTGAAGAAAAATGAACTTTCTCATTTGAAAACCATAAATGAAGTATATGGCAATAAAATAACCTAAACCAATCAGAGTAACATTGATCAGGTTGACCTCCAGATAAAAATAAAAAATCAAAGAAATCACGATAAGCGCGATTAAACTGAGGAAAGCAGTCCGTAAGGCCTGCTTTTGAAGAAGTGTCAATTTCATTCCCAAATATACGGGAAGATCTTATTAATCTACAAATTTATAGCCGACTCCTTTTATGGTTTTGATAAAATGGTCACCAATTTTCTCTCTGAGTTTTCTGATGTGAACATCGATGGTTCTTCCTCCGACAACCACATCCTGTCCCCAGACGGTTTTTAAAATAATCTCACGATTAAAGACCTTATTAGGAACACTGGCCAACAGCGATAATAATTCAAACTCCTTTCGGGGCAGTGTAATTTCTTTGCCATCGATCTCAACAAAATATTCATCCTTGTTAATGGTGATGCCATCAAAGCTAAGTATATTCTCTTTTTTTTCTTCGCTTGACATAAGCCTTCTTAGTAAGCCTTTTACTTTGCTAACAAGCACTTTCGGTTTTACCGGTTTGGTAATATAGTCGTCTGCACCGGCTTCGAACCCCGCCATTTGAGAGTAATCCTCTCCTCTTGCCGTAAAAAAAGCGATAATGACGTTTTCTAGGCCTTTTATATTTCTAATTTTCTCACAAGCTTCAATCCCGTCCATTTCCGGCATCATGATATCTAACAGGATCAAATGAGGTTGAATAACTTTGGCATTGATCACAGCCTCTGCTCCTTGAGATGCTTTGAACACCTGATAGCCCTCCTTCTTCAAATGATACCCAACAATTTCTAGAATGTCTGGTTCATCATCCACTAAGAGAATCTTTATCGATCCGTTATCCATTGGATTGTCTTTTAAGTTTTTATGATACAAAAGTAGGTAATTTTCAACGCTTACACACCTGTTAACAATAACTTAATATAGTAACACAAGCAACACTTTTTTTTGACCAACTATTAAATCGGACTTAACATTCCTATAACATAGGAAGCAGACTTTTGTCCTGTAAATTGAAATCAATTAAAACTAAAAAACTAAAAATGAAAAAAGTAATTATTTCGAGCCTTCTTGTTATGGGATTAGCATTTACCTTTACAAGTTGTAGCGATGACAACAAAGATTCATCATCCTGCTTTAATGGTATTCAGGACGGAACAGAAACTGGAGTAGACTGTGGTGGACCAGATTGTGCTCCATGTCCGACTTGTGATGATGGCATTCAAAATGGAGGAGAAACAGGTGTAGACTGTGGTGGACCAGATTGTGCCCCATGTACAGGACTTGTAGTGAAAGCAGGTCTTTTGACGGCAAATGAAAAATGGACCAGTAACAATATCTATCAATTAGCCGGTAAGGTTGTCGTTGATGATGGTATTACTCTTGAAATTGAGCCCGGAACCATAATTAAAGGACAGCAAGGAATAGGATCATTGGCATCCGCTCTAATTGTAGCCAGAGGAGGTAAGATCATGGCAATGGGAACTGCAGAGAGCCCGATTGTATTTACGTCGGTTCAAGATAATATTTCTGTAGGAGAAAAGGCCGGTACTAACCTTGGCGAGGAGGATCAAGGTCTTTGGGGAGGTGTTTTGATCCTGGGATATGCTCCTGGTTCATTTAAAGGAGATGTAACTGAGGTTCAGATCGAAGGAATTCCTGCTGGAGACACCTATGGTCTTTACGGCGGAGATGATCCTCTAGATAACTCCGGAGTATTCGAATATGTTTCCATCCGTCATGGTGGTGCTTTGATTGGAGAAGGTAATGAGATCAATGGATTGACTTTAGGCGCTGTTGGGTCAGGTACTGTGATCAACAATATAGAAGTTGTAGCCAATGTAGATGATGGCGTTGAATATTTTGGAGGAACTGTAAATACTGAAAATATATTGGTATGGGCTCAGGGAGATGACGGGTTAGACATTGACCAGGCTTATAGTGGAACAATAAGCAACTCTGTTGTGATTTTAGGAAATAATTCTGACCATGGTTTGGAAATCGACGGACCTGAAGGAGCTCTTGAAGGCAGCTATGTGTTGAACAATATTACACTTATTGGAAACTTGGATACTCCGGGTGGACAATACGCTGACCACAGAGCCCTGGCAATGGGTCAGGACAATAATATCTATGCCTATGGATTTAAGGATGCTGCTAATATAGAGTTAGACAACAATGGTGTATCTCAAAACTTTTTGGATGGTAAACTAAGTTTTTCAAACTGGGAAGTTGTTGGATTTGATAACGCCATATTTGTGGAGAAAACAGCTGACAATGAGGATAAGATCATTCTTGACCCAGACTTTACAACAAGAGCTGCTGCCTGGACAGCTCAAGTTGAGATGGGAGCCAATACGGTTGGAGCAAATCTGGGAGATTTTAACTGGACCTACGCGAAAGGGAAAGGTGCTTTCTAATATTATGTAACAAAAGAAACGAAACAATCAATTGCTCATCTTTTTTTAAGATGGGCAATTGTTATACAAAAACGATAAGAAAGATAGTAATGAAGAATCAATTTTTATACCTGATCATATTTGCTTTGATAAGTAATGTGATCTATTCACAATCTGGTGAACTATCAGGTAAAATAATGGATAAGGAATACAATGATATCCTTCCTTTTGCCAATGTGATAGTTAAGGAAACCGGAGGAGGTACAACCACCGATTTTGAAGGAAATTATAGTATTAGACTTGATGAAGGGGTCTATACCGTGTCATTTTCTTTTATTGGTTATGAAACCATAGAAATTTCCGGAGTTGAAATAAAAGCGGGGGAAACCACCACTTTGAATTCAAGTATCGGCCCTTTGTCGAATGAATTGGAAGAAGTTGTTGTAAGGGCTACGACCGCAGAAAACACAGAAGCATCTCTACTGAACGTGCAGAAAAAATCGATAAACCTACTTGACGGTATTTCGGCTCAAACTTTTAGTAAGATCGGAGCAAGTAATTCAGCAAGTGCCGTTAAAAGTGTGCCAGGTGTATCTGTTCAAGGAGGTAAATACGTGTATGTAAGAGGTTTGGGAGACCGTTATACCAAATCGATTTTAAATGGGATTGATATTCCGGGGTTGGATCCTGACAGAAATACAATACAAATGGATATTTTTCCTACCAATATTTTGGACAATATCCAGGTTGTAAAATCATTTACGGCTGATTATCCTGCCGATTTTACCGGAGGTGTTGTAAATATTATAACTAGAGATTTTCCTAATAAAGAAGAATATAGCGTATCTGTAGGTGCAGAATACAATCCGAATATGCACTTTAATAGTAACTACCTGGGTTCGGGTAAAAGCAATTCAGAACTGCTTGGATTTGACAGTGGGTTGAGATCTAATCCTATTCCCCAGGATATCAGTATTCCTCCACCATCTGCCCAGAATCCTGCAACATCCTATTGGACTTCTCAATTCAACCCGGAAATGAAGGCCAAGAGAGAGACTAGTTTTATGAATACGAATTTTGGTCTTACGGCGGGGAATTTATACGACGTTGGTAAAGTCGGAAACAAATTGGGTTACCAGTTCGCAGGATCCTATCGCAACGATTATATTTATTATGAAGATTATAAAAACGGGAACTGGAGAAAGTTCGCTGACAAATCGATCAATGAGATGGATCCCGATAAACTTCAGAATGGTGACCTTGCCAAGAATAATGTGCTTTGGAATGTGCTGGCAGGACTTACCTTTAAGACAGACAAAAGTAAGTATAAGCTGTCAGGCCTGCATATCCAGAATGGGGTTTCAACAGCCGGGTATTTGCGCCAAGAGATTTTATTCTCTGACGCCGTAACTGTCTTCAAGGACAACCTGGAGTATACGCAAAGTCAAATCACTAACATCTTGTTGAATGGAAAGCACTCAAATGATGACGGATCATGGAACATCGAGTGGAAAGTATCGCCAACCCTGTCAAAGATCAATGACAAGGATATAAGGGTTGCTCCTTTTGAATTTGAAGAAGATACAGGAGAATACTTTCTCAGTCCAAGTTCTGCTGGTAGCCCGTTGAGAATATGGAGAGATTTGGAAGAGGTTAACCTGGTAGGTAAGCTTGATTTTACTAAGCGACATGATCTGTTTGGCAATAGTGCCCGACTGCTTTTTGGAGGTCAGTACACCTACAAACAAAGGGACTTTACAATTCAACAATATCAAGTGAGATATCAGGGGGGAGCAGGAGTTGAATTTGGAGGTGATGCAGATGAAATTTTGAATCCTCAAAACCTTTGGACGGTCAACACGCGCCGCGGAACTTTTGCAGAAGGAAATTTTGAGCCCACGAATACCTTTGACGCAAATCAGAATGTTGCTGCTGCTTATGTTTCAGAAGAGTTTCAGATCACTGATAAATTGAAGTCGACTATCGGTCTTCGTTTTGAAAAATTTGACCTTTACTATACTGGAACCAACAACCAGGGGAACGTAGTCCTGGACAATGAAAAAATCCTCGATAAATCAGATTTTTTCCCATCAGCAAACTTTATATACGCTCTGAATGATGAGTCAAATGTAAGATTGGCTTATGGTCGTACAACGGCAAGACCTTCCTTTAAAGAAGCTTCGATCACACAGATTTTCGACCCGATCTCTAGTACTACATTTAATGGTAATATTGAGTTGCAACCCACCTATGTGAACAACCTAGATTTGAGATGGGAACGATTTAGTGAAAAGGCTCAAATGTTCGCTGTAAGTGTATTCTATAAGGATTTCAAAGATCCCATTGAATTGTCTTACTTTCTTTCAGCCTCTGATCAGTTTATACCTGTGAATACAGATAAGGCTCAGGTTTATGGAGCTGAATTTGAAATTAGACGGAACTTGGGTTTTATCGGTGGAGATAGCTGGGAAGACTTAAGTTTTAATTTGAACTTTTCTGTCATTCAGTCTGAATTGAAAATGTCTGAAGCTGAATACGAAAGAAGGCTATTGAGTGCGCGTGATGGTGAAACCATCAGTGATACTCGTGAAATGCAAGGTCAATCGCCATATTTGATAAACTTTGGATTCAATTATGCCAATGATGATAACGGATGGCAATCTAGCTTATATTACAATGTTCAGGGGAAAACGCTGCAAGTGGTTGGTACTGGGGACGTACCTGATGCCTATACCATTCCGTTTCATAGCCTGGATTTTATCTTGAACAAGAGTTTTGGCGAGGACAATAATTCAAACATCAGTTTTAAGGTTAAAAACTTGCTTGACAGTCAGAGAGAGGTGAGATATCAGTCTTATCAAGCTGAAGATCAAATCTTTTCCAGCTTTAGTCCCGGGAGAGGAATTTCTCTGGGTTACACTTACAGATTCTAATAAATTTAAATGCCTTGTTAAGGAGGCTTTATCGACTTAAAAACCCTTTTGATTCATCAAAAGGGTTTTTTATTTTATCAATGAAGGAGTTTTTTATTGCTTGTAACTAACCCTCCATTTTTTCGGATAATTCAAGCCATCTTTCCTCCTTAACCTCTAAATCTGAAATAATATGCTGTAATTTTAGTGAAGTTTCTTCAATGTTTTCGGGCGCTATTTCATTGCTTGAAAACTGTAATTCAATGTCAGCTTTTTTTCTTTCAAGGCTGGCAATGTCTTTTTCAAGTTTACCAAATTCTCGTTTTTCCGTATGAGATAATTGATTAGTTCCAGGGTCAGTTTTTCTACTGTCTTCTTTTTTTACTTTCTGACTGCTTTCAGCAGGCTTTGAATCTTCGTAAGTTCTGTAATCTGAATAATTCCCAGGAAAGCCGTTGATCACTCCTGCTCCTTCAAAAACAAATAATTGATCTACAATTCGATCCATGAAATAACGATCATGCGATATGACAATCAGGTTTCCAGGAAAGTCCAGGAGAAAATTTTCCAAAACTTGTAGGGTAACGATGTCAAGGTCATTGGTGGGCTCATCAAGGATCAAAAAATTAGGATTCTGTATCAACACTGTACAGAGAAATAACCTTTTTAACTCTCCTCCCGATAATTTTTCTACAAAGTCATACTGTTTCTTTCGGTCAAATAGAAAGCGTTCCAATAGCTGTCCTGCACTGATGGCCTTTCCTTTGGCCAATGGGATATACTCCCCATATTCCTTGATCACTTCAATAACTTTCTGCCCTTCTTTAATGCTGATGCCACCTTGAGAGTAATAACCAAATTTAATGGTATCACCAATGACTACCTTTCCAGAATCTGGTGAAAGGCCGCCAGTTAGAAGATTGACAAATGTTGATTTACCGGTACCGTTTTTCCCAATGATACCAATGCGCTCACCTCTCTTAAAAACATAGTCAAATTTATTGATCAATAAATTATCACCAAAAGCCTTAGAAATATGATGTAGCTCAACAACTTTGCTTCCTAGTCGTTCCATTTGGATTTCGAGTTGCACCTTGTGATCCTGTCTTCTTTGATGCGCAACTTCCTTGATTTGATAGAAGTCATCAATTCGGGATTTTGACTTAGTGGTTCTTGCTTTGGGTTGCCTACGCATCCAGTCAAGTTCTTTTTTAAATAGATTTTTGGCCTTAGAAACGGTAGTCTGCTCGGCTGTGATTCGCTCTTCTTTTTTCTCAAGAAAATAAGAGTAGTTTCCTTTATACCTATGCATTTTTCCATGATCCAATTCAAGAATATCATTACATACTCTATCTAGAAAATACCGATCATGTGTGACCATAAACAGTGTTGTATTGGTTTTTTTAAGGTATTGTTCCAACCATTCTATCATTTCAAGGTCGAGATGATTGGTCGGTTCATCCAAAATAAGTAGATCGGGCTGATCGAGCAAAATAATAGCAAGAGCCAGTCTTTTTTTCTGACCACCTGACAGTAATCCTACTTTCTTATCGAGCTCATTTAATTTTAATTTGAAAAGAATTTGTTTATACTGGGTTTCAAAGTCCCAGGCATTTTTTTGCTCCATCAGGTCGAATGCTTTTTGATAAGCATCAGCATCATCCGGGTGTTTCAGCGCCTTTTCATATTGTTCAACGATTTTTAAGGTCTCATTGTCTGAATCAAATATGGTTTCTTCTATAGTTAGCTCCTCGTTAAGTTCTTCCTTCTGAGAGAGGTAAGAAACTTTTATATCTTTTCGGATGATAATATTACCCTGATCAGGTGTTTCATCACCTGCAATAATATTAAGTAAAGTGGTTTTACCCGTTCCATTCTTAGCTACAAACCCTATTTTTTGATCCTTATTGATCCCAAAAGAAATCCCTTCAAACAACATTCTATCTCCAAAAGATTTGGAAATATTCTCAACAGATAAATAATTCACTTAGGTAATTTTTAGCAATGGTTAGTCTTTGGATTGACTCTTTGCGAGCGGTTCAAAGATATGAAAGGTTAAGAGATTGTTAGCCCTTAAATTGAGAAACAAAATCTTTCTGATACTGATCCCATTGTTCCTGAGTATTGATCTTTTCATGGTCATTATTCAAAAACAGTTTCAAATATAATTCCAATTGGTTGGGGGTTTTATAACCGGGAACCGGAAGCAAGGTTTCTCCACTTTCGTTAAAGAAAACAATTGTTGGGTAGGCTGTAATTTGTAATGCCCCGGCTAATTGATGTTGGGCATTTCTGCCACTCCTGCTAGGATCATAATCAGGATTTTGAAACAGATTATCTTTAAAATTGATCTTACTGTTCCCTTCTGCATTAAACTTTACGGCATAATAATGTTCATTCACATACTTGACAACATCCTTATTTTGAAAAGTGTTTTTATCAAGCATTTTACAGGGTCCACACCAAGTGGTATAAACATCCATCATGATTTTCTTTGGAGTTATGGCCTGTGCAGCTTCCGCTTCTTCCAGACTCATCCAATTGATCTTTTCTTTTTGCGCTGCTGCAGATAAGGTAAATAATACCACTGCTAATGTAAAAACAATCTTCTTCATTTTATCCAAATTATTCAATGCCTTAGTAGCTATAATTATGCAAAATTACAGAATAGGATCTTAAATTTTGTTAAAAGTTCCAATATTCAAACATTTTTTTACCCTAATTATTTTACACCGTGCATTAATTTTTTAAGTAAAGGATTGAGCATAATGGATAAGAACCCAACTCCGATAGGAATGAGAGTAAAGATCAAAAAGAACGAACTCAATGAATATTCCTCAGAAATTTTGTCGATCAAACCACCCATAGTCCCGGCAGTTTTCTGACCAATCGCTATTGCTAAATACCAGATACCAAACATAAATCCAATCATACGAGCTGGTACGAGCTTACTTAAATAAGAAAGTCCTACAGGTGATAGGCAGAGTTCACCCATCGTATGTAGGAGATAAGCCAGGATCAGGAAAATCATGCTAACAGAGGCTGTTTTGGCTCCTGAAGGAATATTCGCAGTACCAAAAGCAAGAATTGCAAACCCTAGTCCAAGTAATATAAGCCCTAGTCCATATTTCATAGCAGCACTTGGATTGTATTTACTTTCCCACCATTTAGAAAAGAAAGGAGCAAGTGTGATGATAAAAAACGAATTCAATATGCCAAACCAAGATGCCGGAGCTTCGGTAGTGTCTTTACTAAACTCTCTATTAATTTTCCAACTCACAATTAGCCATAGACCTAAAAAAGCAATACCTAAAATAATGTTTGAATAAGGAATTTTAGCATATGTTTTTTTGAATAATAAAAATAGTACCCAAGTTATAATCGCCAAAGGACCAACTGTTAGTACTGAATCTACTATTTTGAAAATCATTGCGGATGCACCGGTTAAATTTCTCGCCGTATAGTCTCTTGCAAAAATCGTCATAGAGCCTAAAGATTGTTCAAAAGCGGCAAAAAAGAATACAGTAAAGAGTCCAAAAATGGCAACTGCGATAATGCGATCTCTTACGACTCTTTCGTATCTGCTAACTCTGGAAATCAAGAGGTATAGAAACATAACTAATCCTGACAGTATTGTTACTGTTGACCCATCGTAATCACCTACGGAGAAGTTAAGAAAACCAGAACCACTTACTTTTGACATCGGGTCATTAAAGAGATACAGCAGTCCGCATAAAGATGAAAGAGTGATAAGTATTTTATCAAGAGAGGTAAAAGGATTTAATTTTTCTGCTTTTTCAGATTTATTTTCAACTGTTTCATTCTCTTTTCTTAATTTTTCTGATGCAGCTATTACACTTGGTCTTGCCCCGATATTTCCAAACAAATTTTTAGCCAACAAGAATTGAAGCATCCCTAAAAACATAAAAATTCCTGCCAAACCAAAGCCATAACTCCAACCTAAATTTTCAGCTAAGTAACCGCAAAGCATCATACCGAAAAAAGCACCGGCGTTAACCCCCATATAAAAAATGGTGTAGGCACCGTCCTTTTTGGACTCTTTTCCCTTATACATCGTAGAAATAATGGATGTAATATTCGGTTTAAAGAAACCAGTTCCTATTACAAGTAATGCCAGTCCCAGATATAATGAAAATTGTGTTTCAAAAACCATGGATAGGTGACCAAGCGTCATAATGATACAGCCAATGACAACCGCCCATTTATATCCTGTATACTTGTCTGCAATAAACCCGCCAATAATTGGCGTTAAATATAGTAATGAAGCATAGGTGCCGATTAATGCCAGGGCATGTTCTCTTGGCCATTCCCAACCGGGATTATCTCCTACTAATGGGGCCGTTAAAAAAAGGACCAGTAAAATACGCATACCATAGAACGAAAAACGTTCCCACATTTCGGTAAAAAACAAAACAAACAAACCTGCCGGATGTCCTAAAACCTTGTCTTTAAATAAATTTTCTATATCAGTGTTCATATGTATGGTTTTAAAAATCCCCTTTAAAGAAGTATCTTCTTAAAGGGGATGAATTTTAATTATCTGTTAATGCAATTTTTTCTTCTTCGGAAACTTCATGTTCATCATCTTCAGCACCATGCGTCAGTATTTCCAGTTTTTTTCTAAATATGAGCACTATGCTGCCAAAAACGATGCAGAATACCGCAATACCTGTAAATACTGTAAATTCTCCTAAGCCTTCAGCGGATTCTCCAAGCCAACCGGCCAATTTGTTGCCAAACCCGGTCATGGCAAAATAAATACCCATCATCAGGGAGCCATATTTTAAAGGAGCTAATTTTGTAATATAAGAAAGGGCAACCGGTGAAATACACAATTCACCTATTGTGTGCAATAAGTAAGCTAAAACGAGCCAGTACATAGCAGAAGAGCCGTCTGCTTCAAATTGTGACGCTGCTGCCGACATAAAAAAGAAACCTGTTCCCATAATGACCAATCCAATGATCATTTTAAATAGTGAAGTAGATAGTTTTCCCTGAAGTTTTTTCTTTGCCCAATAACCTGCAACCGTGGTGCCTAAAAAGATAATAAACATGGCATTTAAAGATTGAAACCAGGAAGCTGGGACTTCCCACCCCATCAACATTCTGTTCGTTTTTTCCTTGGCATAAATATTCATTAGTCCACCTGCCTGTTCAAAGGCACCCCAAAAAATAATCACCAATAAAAATGAGATCATAAGTACAATGATCCTGTCTTTTTCAATTTTTGTAAGCGGTTTTTTCATCGCCTCTTTTTCCGCAGTATTCTTAGAAACTCCGAGAAAATTCCCGACGTTCTTTAAATATTTTTGACCAATAAGGTATTGTATTAATCCCATCGCCATTCCGATACCTGCCAAACCAAAACCATAATGCCATCCGTGCACTTCTCCCACATAACCAACAATTAAACTCGATAAAAATGCACCTACATTGATCCCGATATAAAAGATGGTAAAACCTTTGTCCCTTCGAATATCTCCTTGTTTGTACAAGCCACCTACCATAGTTGAAATGTTAGGTTTTAACATGCCTACACCAGCCACAATCAAGCCTAATCCGGTATAAAAGGCCCAATATTCCTCTATAGCCAAAATACTGTGTCCAGCTACCAGAAGTATGCCACCGTATAACACTGATTTTTTTTGACCAAGAAATTTATCTGCTATCCATCCACCGGGAATCGAAGCCACATAAACCAACATAGTGTACCAACCATATAAGGCAAGTGCCTCTCCATTGGTCCATCCTAAACCAGGATTGGAATCTGTGGTAGCCTGAACTAAATACAATACAAGTATGGCCCGCATTCCATAGTATGAAAAGCGCTCCCACATCTCCGTAAAAAAAAGTATAAAAAGCCCTACAGGATGCCCAAGAAATTCTCTTTGCTCCGGTGATTTTGTTATGGATGCCATAAATTGTTGTTTAAAATTATTTGATGATATTTTGCTCTTCTTCTTGTTTGCTTCCGAGCGATCGATCGATAAAAGTAGTCATTTTTTTGAAAAGGTGTAATCGGGTGTTTTTGCCTTTATAAATACCATGAGCTCTATCGGGATAGGTGAAATAATCAAATTGTTTATTAGCACCAACCAAGGCATTGATCATTTGCATTGAATTCTGAACGTGAACATTGTCATCACCAGTACCATGAATCAGTAAATAATCTCCTTTTAGCTGATCAGCAAAATTAACAGGTGAATTATCATCGTAGCCAGCAGCATTCTCTTGTGGAGTCTGCATGTATCTTTCAGTATAGACCGAATCATAATATCTCCAGGATGTAACAGGAGCAACAGCTATGGCCATTTTAAAAACGTCAGCTCCTTTGGTAATGGCAAGAGAACTCATAAAACCACCGTAACTCCATCCCCAGATACCCACTCGATTTTCATCGATATAGGCTCTTTTTCCTAATTCTTTAGCTGATTCAATCTGATCCTCGATCTCGTATTTCCCCAATTCTTTATAAGTTACCTTTTTAAAATCCCTTCCTTTATAACCAGTACCTCTCCCATCAACACAAACAATAACATAACCTTTCTGACTTAGCATCATGTGCCAATAATCATGGCGCCATGCATTGTGCCATCTATTGGCAACTTGTTGTGAACCTGGACCAGAATACTGGAACATCAGCATTGGATATTTTTTATTCGGATCAAAATCTTTGGGTTTCATCATCCACATGTTAAACTCTCCATTAGCAGTTTTAATAGTGCTAAATTCTTTCACTGGTAAATCATAGGCCGTTAATTTCTCCGCCAGATTCAGATTGTTTTTGATCTCTTTTAGTTCATTTCCGGTTTTGGCATCTACCAAAGTATAAACTGTTGGGTTTGTAGAACTTGAATAAGTGTTAACAAAGTAGTTCAGACTATTGCTGAACGCTGCCGAATTCGTACCGATATATTTACTGAGCTTTTTCTTTTTCTTGCCGGAAATATCAATTGAATAGATACTTCTGTTTATTGACCCTTCTTCAGTAGATTGATAAAATATTTTTTTGGTTTTTTTATCGAATCCATAGTATTTGGTAACCTCCCAAGATCCGTTTGTAATTTGATTTTGTAGTTTCCCGCTCTCGTCATAAAGATATAAGTGATTGAACCCATCTCTCTCACTACTCCAAATAAAGCTGTTATCGTATAAGAATGTTAAATCATCAGTAATATCAACATAGGCTGCATCAGTTTCATTCAGAAGCAGAGATGCTTCATTTGAATCTGCATTAAATGACACAAGATTTAAATTATTTTGGTGTCTGTTAATAGTCGTTACAGCCAATACATTTGACTCTTTTGTCCATTGAATACGAGGAATATAATACTGTTCAAATGCTTTAATATTTGCCTTAAAATTTTCTTTTTTACTAAGATCATAGATATGAAGTGATACCAGCGAATTGTTTTCTCCGGCTTTAGGGTATTTAAAAGTTTGATCAGCCGGATACAGTCCGGTTCCGTAAGTATCCATTGAGAACTCAGGAACTTCAGTTTCATCAAACCTAATAAATGCAATTTTATCTGATGAAGTATTCCACTCAAAAGCACGAACAAAACTAAATTCTTCTTCATAGACCCAGTCAGTAATTCCGTTGATGATCTTGTTATTTTCACCATCTGTGGTTATCTGAGAAATCTCTTTTGTTTTTAAATCCTTGATGTATAAATTATTCTCATGTACAAAAGCTACTTTACTTCCATCAGGAGAAAAGGTAGGTTCCTGGATATTCTTGTCAACGATTAATTCAAGTATTTTACCGTTCAAGTCGTAGACATAATATTTTCCAATTTTGGAATGTCTGTAAATAGGTTCAAGGTTTACACCAATAATTAGCTTTTGCTCATCTTCACTGAATGTATAGGCATCAAAAAATTTGACTCCGTCTAAATCTTTTCCTAAGACTACAGTTTCAACTTTTTCAAGTGTTTTGTAGTCATATTTATCCATGTAAGTACCATAAGAATTATGGTTTAGAATCGTGTAGAAATCTCCATTTTTCATCGACTGAAAAGCTTCAAGAGATTGTGTGGCAAAAGCATTTTTTGCCCAGATATCTTCTAAAGTGATTTCTTTTTCTTGTGAAAAAACCGGCTGAACAAGTATAATAAATAGAAGAAAATAGATTCTCATAAAAATAACTGAATTTAAAAAAACCAAGTTTACGGAAAATATATGAAATCAATTCTTTTTTACAAAGAATTTTTACTGTTTTAAGGATAGATTCTTAGCTAAGAATCTGCATTTTATCTAAGGATTAAGGCTGAGATTAATGATCTCTTTAAGCAATCTATTTTAAACTTGAAATTCGTTCATTTTCTTGTGATTTTTGTTGCAGAATATCCATTAATATATTATTCGGCTATTGACTATCTTTGTTATGCAAAAAATTGAAATATGTCAAAAGTGATTACTGGGTTTTCTAAATTAAGCAAGTCTGAAAAAATAGACTGGCTTGCTGAAAATTATTTCCTTGACAAAAAAAAAGGAATTGAAACCCTTGAGCAGTATAAAAATCAAGACGCTAAGCTTCAGCAACTTCATGATGAGTTTATTGAAAATACGATCAGTAATTTTTATGTGCCTTATGCCATAGCCCCAAACTTCATCATTAATGGAAAGCCATTTGCAATTCCCATGGCGATAGAAGAAAGTTCGGTGGTTGCAGCTGCGTCCCTTACTGCTAAATTTTGGAGTACTAGAGGGGGCTTTACTGCAAATGTAATTTCAACGACAAAGATTGGGCAGGTTCATTTTACTTATAAAGGAAATGTTAGTGAGCTGAGACACTATTTTTCAAGTATTAAAGATGATTTAATTATCGCCACTGATCATATTACTTCAAATATGAGAAAAAGAGGCGGCGGTATTGTTGATATAGAACTCAGAGATAAGACTGAAGAACTAAGTGATTATTTTCAGCTCCATGTAAAGTTCGAGACGGGTGATAGCATGGGTGCTAATTTTATTAACTCTTGTTTAGAAGCCATAGCAAGCGCATTCGAAAAAGAAGGAATATCAATAATCATGAGCATACTGTCAAATTATGTTCCTGAATGTTTAGTGCGAGCAGAGGTTTCTTGTAGCGTTGAAGATTTTTTCGATGAAGATGCCGAATTATATACCCAAAAATTTGTTCAGGCAGTAGAAATCGCTAAGATTGAGCCTTATAGGGCAGTGACCCACAATAAGGGGATCATGAATGGAATTGATGCTGTGGTATTGGCTACAGGAAACGATTTTAGAGCTGTAGCAGCCGGTGCACATGCCTATGCGGCAAAAGATGGTAAATATAAGAGTCTGACTCATGCAAAAATTGAGGACGGTCATTTTAAGTTTTGGATAGAAATTCCGTTGTCCTTAGGTACTGTAGGAGGCTTAACAAAGCTGCATCCTTTGGCAAAGTTATCTATGGAAATTCTTCAAAGTCCCAATGCATCTGAATTGATGCAAATTGTTGCAGTTGCAGGTCTCGCTCAGAATTTTGCTGCCTTAAGAGCACTTACCACAACAGGAATTCAACAAGGTCATATGAAAATGCACCTCATGAATATTTTGAATCAGTTGGAAGCAAATGTTCATGAAAAGGAATTAATAATTCAGGAATTTAAAAATAATGCCGTGTCACATAGTGCTGTTGCAGAGTCTTTGCATAGAATGAGAACGGGTCATTAAATAGTATGGCACTATAGAGAAATAAAAATTTTCTATTTGATTAGCTTGACATCGGCATTGAGTATTACGTATCTTTGATAAAAATTAAATAACTTCTAAAAACTATATATTATGTCATTCCAATTACCAAAATTACCTTATGCATATGACGCTCTGGAGCCTCATATTGATGCAAGAACGATGGAAATTCATCATTCAAAACACCACAACGGTTATACAACGAATTTGAACAACGCTATAGAAGGAACTGATTTAGAAGGAAAATCTATATTAGACATCCTTGGAAATCTTGATTTGGCAAATGGAGCTGTTAGAAATAATGGAGGCGGTTACTATAATCATGATTTATTTTGGAAAGTGATGTCTCCAAATGGAGGCGGAGCACCAACAGGAGCTGTTGCTGACGCGATTAATGATGCATTTGGATCTTATGAAGAATTTAAAACGGCTTTCTCTAAAGCTGCTGCAACCAGATTCGGTTCAGGATGGGCATGGTTATGTGTTCATAAAGGGGGTAAAGTAGAAGTTTGTTCTACGGCTAACCAAGACAATCCTTTAATGCCTGAAATGGGCTGTTCAGGAACTCCAATCTTAGGATTAGATGTTTGGGAGCACGCTTATTATTTAAATTATCAAAACAGAAGACCAGATTATATTAATGCTTTTTTCAATGTGATCAATTGGGAGGAAGTAAATAAGCGATACACTGAAGGGAAATAAGTAGTCTTATTTTTCAAACATTTTAAGTAGCCACGGAGAAAATCTCCGTGGTTACTCTTTTAGGGAATGTCCTAAAACAATAAGAACCCAATTTAATATAATGAAATCCAGGAATATAGCTTTTTTACTCGCTTTTCTAGCCGCGCTTATATATGGCGTTAGTTTTACGGTGGCCAAAGAAGTGATGCCTGTATATATTCAACCGTTTGGGTTTATTTTATTGAGAGTACTTGGCGCTGCGCTTTTATTTTGGGGCGTTGGTATATTTCTAAAAAAGGAAAAGATAGAAGTAAAAGATTACCCGCGCTTACTCTTAGCAGCAATATTTGGCATCGCATTGAATCAACTATCCTTTTTTAAAGGACTGAGTATGACCACTCCCATTAATGCCTCCGTGATCATGGTTTGTTCACCAATTATCGTTTTGATATTTTCATCCTTTTTATTAGATGAAAAGGCAACTAAGAAAAAACTGCTGGGAATCTTTATTGGCTTATTCGGAGCAGTAATATTAATTATTTTTGGAAAAGATATAGGGTCTGCAAGCAATGCCTCCTTAGGGAATTTACTTGTTTTGGTCAATGCAAGTTCATACGCCCTATACTTGATTCTCATTAAGAATTTAACGAAAAAATACCATGCGATTACCTTGGCAAAATGGTTGTACCTCATCGGGTTATTTATGGTTATTCCATTTGGATTTTCCGAACTGAGTGTTGTCAATTGGGAGAGTTTGCCTTTGCCTATTATGTATAGGATTGGTTTTATTATTGTATTTACTTCATTTATGACCTATATGTTCAACCTCTTTGCGATTAAAGAGTTGAAGCCCACTACGCTGAGTATCTTTATATACCTTCAACCCGTAATAGCAAGTAGCTATGCACTTCTGGTTGGAAGTGATTCATTGAATTTTATAAAGATAGGTTCTACAATCCTTATTTTTATTGGTGTCTACTTGGTTACCCGTAAGCCAAAGGAGGCTTGGGATTGACATGATTATAATGGTTCTCTGCATGAGAATTAGATATTTTTATTACTAACTTTGCTGAAATTTAAAGGAATAAGATGATACAATCTATGACCGGATATGGGAAATCCATAATTCAACTTGACACCAAAAAAATTAGCCTTGAGGTTAAATCGCTCAACAGTAAGAATTTAGATATAAATACCAGGTTTCCTGGCGTATATAAAGAAAAGGAAATTGAAGTCAGAAAACTTATTGCCAGTAATTTAGTGCGTGGAAAAGTTGATATGTCATTTTATATTGAATCAACAGCAGTAGAAACATCGACCAAGATTAATAAAGAAGTTGTTGCAAATTATATATCTCAACTTGAGTCTATACACCAAGAAGCTGATATTTTATCGATTGCCATGAGACTTCCCGACGTTTTAAAAACTGAACGAGAAGAATTTGATGTAAAAGAATGGGGAATAATTGAAAAGGGAATTCGGGAAGCGATTGATAATTTACAAGAATATAGATTGTCAGAGGGTAAAGAATTGAGAAATGACTTTGAACATCGTATAGCGATATTACAAAAAAAGTTGGAAGAGGTAATCAGCCTCGATACTGATAGGCTTGATCAGGTAAGAGAACGTTTGAAAAAGGCAATTAAAGACCTCGAACAAACAGTTGATGAAAATCGTTTTGAACAGGAACTCATTTACTATCTGGAAAAACTAGATATTACTGAAGAGAAAGTAAGACTTACCAACCATTTAAATTATTTTGTTCAGGAATTAGAAGTGAATGTTTCAAATGGTAAAAAACTTGGCTTTATTTCACAGGAGATAGGGCGAGAAATTAATACAATTGGATCTAAGGCTAACTTTGCACCCATGCAAAAAGTGGTTGTGGAGATGAAAGATGAATTGGAAAAAATAAAAGAGCAATTGCTAAATGTTTTGTAAAAAATGGATATTGATAAAGGAAAGTTAATTGTTTTTTCAGCACCCTCTGGTTCAGGAAAAACGACCATAGTACATCATTTATTAAAGCAGAAGAATCTCAATCTTGATTTTTCAATTTCTGCTACTTCAAGAGAGAAAAGGGGAGAGGAAATTGACGGTAAAGATTATTACTTTATTAGCCCGGAAAAGTTTAAGAATCACATTGAACAAGATGATTTTGTGGAATGGGAGGAAGTATACCATGATAATTTTTATGGCACACTAAAATCAGAAGTGGAGCGTATTTGGTCAGAAGGCAAACATGCGATTTTTGACATTGATGTAGTTGGTGGACTAAGAATTAAAAAGAAGTTTCCGGAAAAAACTTTGGCGGTATTTGTAAAAGCACCGTCGATAGAGGTTATGGAGAATCGTTTAAGGTCTCGTAAAACTGATAGTGAAGAAAAGATAATAGAAAGATTGGCCAAAGCAGAACGCGAGATAGCTTTTGCAGATAAGTTTGATGTGATTCTCGTAAATGATAAACTGAGTGAAGCGCAAGTTGAGGCCGAAGGTCTTATTGAGCACTTTGTTTCTTAGCGTGATAAAAATGTAAATATGAAAATTGGACTTTTTTTTGGCAGCTTTAATCCTATTCATGTTGGTCATCTGATCATAGCAAATCATTTCGTTGAATATTCTGATCTTGATGAAGTTTGGCTGGTTGTTACCCCCCACAATCCCTTTAAAAAGAAAAAGAGTCTTTTGGCAGACCACCATCGTTTTCAACTTGTTTTGAGAGCCACCGAAGACTATCCAAAGCTTAAACCAAGTAATATTGAATTTGGATTAGAACAGCCCAATTATACCATAAATACTTTAGTTCATCTTACAGAAAAATATCCAGATCATGAATTTAATCTGATTATGGGTCTTGACAATTTAATTTCATTCAAAAAGTGGAAGAATTACGAAACTATATTAGAACATCATGAGCTCTATGTTTATCCAAGAGTATCTCTATTATCTGATAAACCAGCACTTTTTACACATGAAAAAGTTCATTTTATTGAAGCTCCAATCGTTGAAATTTCTTCTACGTTTATCAGAAAGGCTATCAAGGAACATAAAGAAATACAGCCTCTCATTCCGCATAAAGCCTGGGCTTATTTGGATGAAATGAATTTTTACAAATAACGGATTACATTTCATTAATTAAAAACATTTTTGGGTTCAATTGAGAACTTAAAAACATTGTATATTTGTCTTGAAAGCCCAATCATGGAGAAAAGCAGAAAAGAAATAATAAAAGAAAAACTGACTTTTAAGTATCGTTTTGTTGTATTAAATGAAGATACTTTTGAAGAGCGTTTTTCGTTCAAAATGAATCGATTGAACGCTTTTATTTTTGGCGGTATTTTTTCTGTTCTGTTGATTAGTTTAACCCTCCTTTTTATTACGCTTACACCTCTAAAAGAATATATTCAAGGCTATTCATCCACTGAATTACAGAAAGAAACTACAGATTTGGTGTATAAGGTTGATTCGTTAAACCAGGCGCTATCCGTAAATGACCTTTACATTGAAAATATTCAACAAGTTCTTAAGGGTGAGATCAAAAGGGTGACATTTAATAAAGACTCGGTTCTAAGACAGTTCCAGATAGATGAAATTGATTTTGCACCCTCACTTGTGGATTCAATGTTTCGGGAGGAGGTTGAACAAATGGACAGGTTTAGTGTTTTTCAACAGGCTAAAAAGAGCACGGATATTGTATTCTCTACACCGATTAAAGGACAAATAACGCAACAGTATGACGATCAGGAGAAGCATTTTGCAGTAGATATAGCAGTTGATCAGGATACACCTGTAAAAGCCATTGCAGATGGAACGGTTATTTTTAGAGGATTTACAGCAGATACCGGCTATGTCATCGTTATTGAGCATGGGCAGGGATTTACATCTATTTATAAGCATAATTCTTCTATATATAAAGAACAAGGGGAATTAGTAAAATCGGGAGAGGTAATTGCCAGTGCCGGCTCTACAGGTGCGTTTTCAACAGGAGCACATCTTCATTTTGAGTTATGGAATGATGGCTATCCGGTTAATCCAACCAATTATATAAATTTTGACTAAGGCAGCTGTCTCTGCCTATTAATTATAAGATTTTCAATTCGTGTTAAAATCATTTTTTGCAAAAATTTACGCTGGAATCATTTCCAGACAAGTATATACCTGGGCTAAAGACCCAATAAACACTCAAAATAAAGTGTTTAAGGAATTGATTTCACAAGCCAGTAAAACCAAATTCGGAAGAGATCATAAGTTTGAGACTATTTCGAGCTATCAAGATTTCAAAAAGCTTGTTCCTGTGAGAGACTATGAAGGTTTGAAAGGTTATATTAGTGATATTCAAAAGGGAGAACTCAATGTTTTATGGAAGGGAAAGCCCTTATATTTTGCGAAAACCTCTGGAACAACTTCTGGAGCAAAATACATTCCGATCACAAAAGAATCGATGCCCTATCAAATTGCAGCAGCTAAGGAAGCTTTACTTTTGTATATCGCTGAAACAGGGAAAGCCGATTTTGTAGACGGGAAAATGATATTTTTACAAGGGTCCCCTGAAATTGATGATTCGAATAAAGTTCAAACCGGAAGGTTATCAGGAATAGTAGCCCACTATGTCCCGAAATATCTACAAAAAAACAGGTTACCTTCCTGGGAAACGAACTGCATAGACGATTGGGAATCCAAAGTAAATGCTATTGTCCAGGAAACCGCGGTTGAGGATTTGCGTTTAATAAGTGGAATTCCTTCCTGGGTGCAGATGTATTTTGAAAAACTTATTGAAGACCAGGGGAAAAAGGTCTCAGAGATCTTTCCAAATTTTAATCTGTTTGTTTATGGTGGGGTCAATTATGAACCGTATCGCCAGAACATGGAACAGCTCATCGGGAAAAAAGTGGACTCCATTGAATTATTCCCGGCATCAGAGGGTTTTTTCGCCTATCAGGATAAACAGAATAAGACAAATGATTCTGACAAGGGAATGTTACTCCTGTTGAATAGTGGTATTTTTTATGAGTTTATAGTATCAGAAGATTTCTATAAAGAGTCACCCGAAAGAATGACCTTAGAAGATGTGAAAATTGGGGTGAATTATGTATTGATTATTTCTACAAATGCAGGTTTATGGAGTTACAATATTGGCGACACGATTGCCTTTACATCGTTAAGCCCATTTAGAATTATCGTAACAGGCAGGATCAAACACTTTATTTCAGCTTTTGGTGAACACGTTATCGGTAAGGAAGTTGAACAAGCTATGCAGATAGCTAGTGTTAATACAAATATTCAAATCAAAGAATTTACGGTTGCACCACAGGTAAATCCAATTGAAGGAGAATTACCTTATCATGAATGGTTTATAGAATTCGAGAATGAACCTGAGAACATGATCGAATTTTCAAAGATGATCGATGAGGAAATGCAGCGGCAAAACACATATTATTTTGATCTTATTCAGGGCAATATTTTGCAACAATTGAAAATCAGTAAAGTTCAGAAGAATGGGTTTGACCAATACATGAGATCAGTTGGGAAATTAGGAGGGCAAAATAAGATCCCAAGACTTGCCAACGATAGAAAAATTGCAGATCAGCTTCAAATACTTGTTTAAAAATGAAAGTCATATCCTTAAATATTGCTAAGCCAACTGAGATTTCATGGAGGGGGAAAGCCATCACGACAGGTATTTATAAATCTAGTGTGGCCGGACCTATTTTTTTAGATAAGGAGGGTTTAGAAAATGATGCAGTAATAGACAGGAAGTATCATGGAGGAATGGATCAGGCAGTTTATGCCTATGGCCATAATCACTATCAGTTCTGGAAGGAACTGTATCCTTTATTAACTTTTAGCAATGGTTTTTTTGGAGAGAACCTCACCGTTTCAAACCTGGATGAGACAAAGATTCAAGTAGGAGATATTTATGAGCTAGGGGAAACGATTGTCCAAGTGACAAAACCCAGACAGCCTTGTTACAAGTTAGGCATTCGGTTCAATGACCCGGCAGTGATAAAACAATTTTGGAATACTTCCAAAAGCGGCATCTACTTTAGAATATTGCAAACTGGAAAAGTAGCTATAGACGATGAGTTTAAGCTAATTGAAAAAGCTCATAACTCACCCTCTATAGCTGAAGTTTTTAGGTCTAAAAAATAAAAACTATTTTTTAGCTAAAAGATCTCTAATTTCTGCAAGAAGTTCTTCCTGACTAGGACCAGCTGGTGGTGCTGGAGCTTCTTCTTCTTCTTTTTTCAGTTTATTGACCGCTTTTACGATGAGGAACATTACAAAAGCAACAATAATAAAATCAATTATATTGGTGATAAAAGCACCGTATAAAACTGCTACGGTTCCTTCAACAACGCCTTCTGCATTTGCAACGCCTTCCCTAACGATCCATTTAAGGTCTTTGAGGTCCGATTTTAGTAATAGTCCTATTAAAGGAGATACGATTCCTGCTGTAAAGGAAGTGACAACACTTTTAAAAGCGGCACCCATTACAAAACCAACGGCAATGTCTAACAGACTGCCTTTTAAGGCAAATTCTTTAAATTCTTTGAGCATGATGTTTAAATTAAGATTTGTGTTGCAGCGAAGATAATAAAAATACTATATAGAAATGCGCCTAATTCTACTCGTAAATGCAGTAAGTATTTCGTAACTAATTGTGGAGGCGGCGTTTGCTAAATCAAGAATATCTTGTTGGCTATCAAAAATGATAACTTGATCACCCTCTTCGCATTGAATATTGGTCACATCAATCATTATCATATCCATGCAAACATTTCCAATAACAGGCGCTTTGTGCCCATTGACTTCAACAGATGTCATGCCCTGACCAAAGCTCCTAAAAAATCCATCAGCATGACCGATAGGCAAGGTAGCCGTCTTCATATCCTTTTGAGATATAAACCCGCGATTGTATCCAACACTTTGGCCCATATCAATTTGATGAATTTGTGAGATGACCGTTTTTAAAGAAAGCACATTTTTTAAACTGGAATTGAGCTTTGGGTCATTTGTAAACCCGAACAATCCTAAGCCTAACCGTACCATA
The DNA here is from genome assembly GCA_905479625.1 of uncultured Flavobacteriaceae bacterium. Lineage (GTDB taxonomy): Bacteria > Bacteroidota > Bacteroidia > Flavobacteriales > Flavobacteriaceae > Lutimonas. The sequence goes on from CAJQNF010000045.1 coordinate 83,361, forward strand.
TTGAAATGAGCCTCAGGATAATTTATGATTCCAGAAGTATTACTCATATGCATGACAGGCTGATAGCCTAAGGAAGTGGTGAAATCATCAGCAATAGATTTAAAAGCTTTAATTTGATTTATAGAATAAACGCTTTCATTGCCGTCTTCTGAAGCCACTAAATGTGAAAAGATAGAAGATAGATAAGCAGAATCTTGATTTTTTAATTGTTCCAAAAGAAAATCTGTATCAGAACTCTTGAAACCAAGCCTGTTTAATCCGGTATTAAATTTAATATGTATGGGATATGCAGTCAATTTTAATCTGTTGGATAAGTGCAGGAAATCCAGAAAAATCTTCTTGCTATATAAATTGGGCTCTAAGTCATATTCAATAAGAAGCTCCAAATTACTTATTTGGGGATGCAATACTAAAATAGGTGTTTTTATACCTGCATTTCTTAATGTAATACCTTCATCTGTATAGGCAACTGCAAAATAATCTACATGTTGCTGCTCAAGAAAATGGGATAAGATAAGCGGGTCAGAACCATAAGCAGAAGCCTTAACTACGGCAAGAACTTTTGTTCCCTTTTGTAGTTTCGAACGAAAAAAATTAAGGTTGTGTTCAATAGAAGATAAGTCAATCTCCAAAACCGTTGGATTATTGTTCATTGGATCCCTTAGTTAATTCTTCTTTCTCTTGCTTTTCCTTTTGGATTTCTTTATAATATGCAGCTCTGCTAAGTGGTTCATATTCATGCACTTCTCCTAAAACGACAAGTCGTTCATCGGGAATTGTTCTGTGGCTAAAGTGAGCCAAATTTCCTGTTTTGGTGCAAACAGCATGAACCTTGGTCACATACTCTGCGGTGGCCATAAGTGCCGGCATAGGGCCAAAAGGTTTGCCTTTAAAATCCATATCAAGCCCCGCTACGATCACCCGGATTCCTCTATTGGCTAAATCATTACAAACATTTACAATTTCATCGTCAAAAAACTGTGCTTCATCAATACCAACAACATCTATTTCATTGGCTAAAAGTCTGATATTTGCAGAAGAAGGCACCGGAGTACATCTTATTTCATTCTCATCATGAGAAACTACTAATTCGTCTGCGTATCTGGTATCCATAGCGGGTTTGAAAATTTCGACGCTCTGCTTAGCAAACTGAGCTCTTTTCAAACGACGGATAAGTTCTTCGGTTTTACCCGAGAACATGGAACCACAGATCACTTCGATCCAACCAAATTTTTCTGTATGATTTACTGTATTTTCTAAAAACATCTAAGAAGTGTTGTCATTGACTAAAAAGCAATATTTAGCTTGTAAGTTATAACAAAAGTAATGAAATTCTTTAGTAGTATTTTCTTTTGAAAATGTTAATTTTGTATCTTTCTCAAATAGTGATTAGTACCTGCCTAAATTTATAGTGATGTTGAATAATTTGATCGAAGATCTACGAATACTAGCCGAATCGATTTTAAAGGAGGAACAAGTTTCTGATGTCGAGTCGAAGCTCGAACAGGCGAGAGGCTTGTATGAAAAACTATTGATACTGGATCATTTAGAGAAAAAATCTAATCAAGATGATTCTGCAGCAGTTATCGAGCAGATTGAAGAACCCAAAACAGAGCTGGATAGAGAGACATTAAGCCCTGTTGAAAATAAGGACCTTAAAGAAGCGGTTACAGAAGAACCTGAAACTCCTATTATCGACGAAGAGGAACCGCCTTTGAGTCTAAATGATTTATTTGTTCCCACATTTGATGGTATCAAAGAGGATATGAGTCAAAAAGCGGAGTTTAAAGACACAGTTTCTTTAGATGAGACTGAAAACCTGTTTCAAACAAAAAAAGAGGAGCCGAAGCAACTATCGTTAAACGATAAATTGGTTGGGAGTAGCATACAAGTTGGTCTAAATGACAGAATTGCTTTTGTTAATAAGCTATTTAATTTTAGTCAATCTGACTTTAATAAGGCACTAACAAAACTAAATGGCTTTGAATCTAAAAAAGAAGCAATAAATTATTTTCAATACCAGGTCAAACCTAACTATAATTGGAAGGGTAAGGAAGAACTTGAGGAAAGAATGATCACGCTAATTGAAAGAAAATTTTTATAACTAATTGTTTTTCTTTTGTCTCCTTTCTTTACGCTTTAATTGTCTTTTTTTCTTTTTCGCTTCTTTTTCTGTAGTCATTCCGAATGGAGCAATGGTGTTCACTATTCCGCTTTGCACTGTTTTCCACAAAATATTTCCAAATCCCTTATACAAAACACGGTCAAAATTCATCGTTGCTTCTCGTAGCTCACCATTATTTCCAGGATTAGATTTGTGGATTAAATTGTTAACCGACCAACTTAGAAAACCATTTTTCTCGGTTTTTTTCGGTTTGAAAACTTCAGCCTCCAGATCATAGTATTTTAATTTCATTGTTCCATGAGAATTATAGTTGTCGGCTGTTGCCTGAAAAGACAGGCTCTCAATTCTTCCATTTAACACTTTTAGACCTAGTGCAGGAATTATAGCGGAATCGTAAAAAGTCATTGATGAGGGTCCTAAATAGCCACTAAAATAAAAGGTATCTTGGTTGTTGGTAAGTGGCAATAGCATGTCAACATGCAAATCAGCCTTTCCCATGAATTTGGAGCTTAAATCGATTTTCATTGGCACCTCACGATATTTTTTAATAGAACTGACATTAAAAATATTAATGTTTAAGTCTTTCATCGTGGCTTTCATGAGAATGTCTCTATTCTCTAGCTTTTCTTCATAAACCAGTTCACTTTTATCTAATGATACTTTATGAATAAGAAGCGGCATTTTCATTTCTTTTAGTAATTGATGAGGAAACTTTGGCCGTTTGTTCAAGTCAAATGGCTTCCTTTTATCTTTAAAGATTTCCACAGACATTTTTGACATCTTAATGCTGTCCATGAAGAGTCCTTTTTTTTCAAAAGCTTTTTCAAGGTCAAAATTATAAATTTTCAGTTCTTTTATGCTGATATCGTAAACTTCGGTATTATAGACATATGAGTTCGCCAAAGTCAGTTTGTTGACAAGAGGCTTGTATTTAAGATTGTTAATCTGCAAATGATCCTCACCAAAATGGTATTTTAATGCATCGATTGAAAAACTATACTTTATGTTTGGAAAATCAACTTTGATCCTGGTCATTTCAAAGGATTCCGAGACGGGTAATAATTTAAAATAATTTTCAGATAGTTCCTCTAATTTAAAGCCGGTTACTTCAAAATTAAGAGGCTTATTCTCGAATGTGATTTTATTTGTGTTTATATCGATAAGTTGCACTTTTAAATTTGTAATCTTAACGAGATCAAGTTGAAAACCTTCTAATTTTTCTAGATGAATGGAATCAAATTCGATTGATTCTTTTTTAGTGTTTGAAGCCTGCTTTTTACCATTTGAAATTTGCTGATACAAGGGATCATCAATTATTATTTTATTAATCTTCAGTTTTTTATTAAACAATAAGGGAGATAATTGTATACCTCTAAGTTTAAGTCTTGAAATAGAAAGCTTTTGTAAAGATTGTTTTCCCAGTTCGTTATTTTTCAATTTGATCATTGATGAGTCTGTTGGACCCAAATGAATTTCAGAAAAAACCAGCGACCGGTCAAATAGACTAAACTTAGTGCTTTCAATGGATAAATGGAGGTTTTCTATATGCTGTTCTTTCAGTAATTCCGTTACTTTTGAAGAAATAATTCTTGATACGATAACACTTGCCAATAATACCAATAGCGCAAGCCCAAGGATTATACCAGCTGCAATTTTGTATTTCTTTTTCATCGCCATGATTACAGCGAAAAGTGTTTGGAAAGAGTTAGCATTGGTATAGTTTTATTTAATAGATTCTTTTAATAGGGTCAGATTCTTCTTGTCACTTCCAATAAATATCTGATTATCAAATATAATCACAGGACGTTTAAGGAACGTATAATCGCTTAATATGAACTGTTTAAAATCAAGCTCTTTTAAGACTTCATTTTTTAAACCCATGGCAGAATATTTTTTAGCTCGTCGGCTAAAAAGCGATTCATAGCTTCCGGACAGCTCTCGCATTTCTTCAAGTTGTGTCGATGTTATTGCTTGAGTTTTAATTTCTTGAAACTCAAAACCATCGAGTGAAATGGACTTCATTATCTTTTTGCAAGTGTCACAAGTTTGTAAATAGTATATTTTTTTCATTTATTTTACTGATAGGAGATTGTCTAAGCTTAAAGTTACTTATTTTTAAATAATTTTATAAGAGATGGAAAAACTATTTGAAACGGCTCTATTTACAAGAGTGTCATTGCTAAACATTTTAGAATCAAAGTCATACGAGAAACTTGTTGATATACCTGAAAATTTTAAAAACTCAATTTTCTGGAATATTGCGCACTTATTAGTTACACAACAACTTCTTTGTTATAAATTGTCAGGTCTTGAAATCAAAATCGACCAGGATTTGGTTAGCAAATACGGGAAAGGGGCCACAGCCATTGCGGAAGTTGAGCCTTCGGATATACAGTATGTGAAAGATAATTTGGTATCTGCCATGGCTCAAACTAAAGAAGACTTTAACGACGGTCTTTTTGAAAATTTTACACCTTACATGACGAGTACTGGAATAGAATTAAAGAGTGTTGAAGATGCAATTAGTTTTAGTACGTTCCACGATGGAATTCACCTGGGAATCGTACTTTCATTAATGAAAATCGTTTAATTTATAGCTTGTGGAATTTAATACTAAAGTGATTCATGGGGGGCAAAAGCACGATCCAAGTACAGGAGCCGTGATGCCTCCAATATATCAGACTTCAACTTATGCGCAGGTTTCCCCTGGAGATCACAAAGGATATGAATATTCGAGAACAGGAAACCCCACAAGAACAGCCTTAGAAAACTCGTTAGCGAGCATAGAAAACGGGAATTATGGTCTGGCATTTGCTTCAGGTTTGGCTTCTATTGATGCTATCATGAAACTATTACAGCCCGGAGATGAGGTCATTTCAACAAACGATCTATACGGAGGGACTTTTAGACTGTTCTCGTCCATATTTAAGAAATTTGGAATCAAATTTCATTTTGTTAAGATGGACAATATTGATAATATAGAAAAATGTATTAACGATAAAACAAAAATAATCTGGGTTGAATCTCCAACCAATCCTATGATGGGCATCATTGACATTAGAAAATGCGCAGCGCTTTCAAGTAATAAAAATATATTATTAGTAGTTGACAATACTTTTGCTACACCTTATTTACAAAAGCCATTAGATCTTGGTGCAGATGTCGTAATGCATTCGGCAACTAAGTATTTAGGTGGCCATTCTGATGTGGTTATGGGCGCATTGGTCGTTAAAAATAAAGAACTCTCAGAAAAGTTATATTTTATTCAAAATGCAAGTGGTGCTGTGTGTGGACCAATGGATAGTTTTTTGGTCTTAAGAGGCATAAAAACCCTCCATGTTAGAATGCAGCGACATTGTGAAAATGGATCGGCTGTAGCCCATTATTTAAAGTCACACCCTAAAGTAGGCAAGGTTTATTGGCCAGGTTTTGAAGAACATCCTAATCATGACATCGCAAAATCTCAAATGAAAGACTTTGGAGGAATGTTGTCATTTAGTCTTAAAGGGGATAAATATAAGGATGCGATCAAAATACTTGAGAATCTTAAAGTATTTACGCTTGCAGAATCGTTAGGAGGTGTGGAATCATTGAGTGGCCATCCTTCAAGTATGACACATGCTTCAATACCAAAAGAGGAAAGAGAAAAAACTGGAGTAATAGATTCTTTAATCAGGCTAAGTGTTGGAATAGAAGCTGAATCTGATCTTATTGCAGATCTGAAAAATGCCTTGCAGTTGGTTTAGTTTTTACCGAAAACGTAAATAACACCTGCAGTAAAGAAGACCATAGAGTCATTACTTTTATTAGCAGGATCGTCCGCTGCATTTAAACCTTCTACCACATCAGAAAAATAATATTGGTATCTGCCTTCCAAACTAAAATCGACCTGATCTAGGCCAAAGCGGACACCAGCACCTGCTGAGGCAGAAAATATGTTTTCTGCATCAAGAAAAACAGCATCTTCCTGCCATTTATCGATTAATTCAGTATAAGGCTCTTCTTTTCCTTTTAAAGAGACATCATCTACAAGGATATCTGGTTGTGAATAACTATAATGAACACCAATTGTAACAAATGGATTAATAGATCCAGAACTTTTATAAAAAGAAGCATAATCTTCTAGTTCAAGTATATAATATTCTAAATTTAAGCCGGCATTATAAAGCTTTATCTGCGCCTTCATTGCGTCAAGCTTTACTGAAGTTCCAGAAGGTTCAAAGCCCACATTAGTATTATTCATATAAGATAACTCAGCTTTTAGCTTAAAGTGTTCACTGAAAAAAGAGGAACCACTACGCCAATTGTACTGACTTCCGAAAAATTTTAAATAATAGGAAATTCCAAATGCCAGGGTAGCTTGGTTTTGTGCAGCAAATTCTGAACTTAAACCCATATCAGTTTGAAACATCGCGGGACCGAAAAATACACCTACTTCACTACTGAAACTTGTTTGAGCTTTAGCATTAGTGAAAAAGAAGAAAAGTATGAATACACAAAGTTTAGGTAAAAGTTTCTTCATGGTTTAGTTAAAATTTAAGGTACTATTTAGCACAAATATAAAAAAGAAATCTCTTAATTCTTTCTTTTCAAAACAAAAAACTCAAAATATTAATATTTATTGTTGTAATAATTCAATATTTGGGTCCCAAAAAAT
>CAJQNF010000046.1 GCA_905479625.1 uncultured Flavobacteriaceae bacterium
CGTCTTGCTAACAGTCCTGACATTATTAATCAAGGAGTTTCAGAAAGAATAGGAACCAAGTATGATTTTATAGAAAATACTTCTGGAGGAATTATCAATAAAGGAATTTATATCATAAAATACGAAGGCCTCTCAGAAAAAGTGATGAATTCAAAAAAAAGCCTAAATTCTGACTTATAAATTTCCGTATATTTCTTTATAGGTATGATTGGCGAAGCCGGATCCGGCTTCTTCGGATAAGTTGAAAACAACTTAAATACCCGCATCGTTCAACTCCTTCATTTCATCATCGTATCTTGAAATAGCAGCTACTATTATATCACAATGAATTAGCTTTAATTGGTTGATAACACTCATATGAGTGGCATGACTTGGCGTAACCAAAATGATTAAAGGGAGATGAGCGGATATATTGATTCTTTGCCAAAAATGATCCAAAAGGGGTCCATATACGAGTCTTGTTAGAAAGTTAAAAAAAAATTAAACTTGCTTCTTAGAGCTGATGCCCAACCATAACATACCAATAATAGCTGAAATTGCTGAGGCAGCCATGATGCCTACTTTTGCAATTTGTTTAAATGATTCATCTTTAAATGCCAGGTCAGAAATAAACATGGACATGGTAAAACCTATCCCGGCCAAAAAGGCGGCTCCATAGATTTGATTCCAGGTTACACCCTCAGGTAGTGAAGCAACTTTAAATTTGACCATTAGTTTTGAAAATAAGGATATCCCTATAAACTTCCCTAGGACCAATCCACAAATAATACCAATTGATATTGGGTGTATGAGCATATCTATTATTTCACCGTCAATATGAACTCCTGCGTTGCTCAAGGCAAATACCGGTAGAATAAAGTAAGCAGTAACAGGGTGTAAAGTATGTTCAAGTCTTTGAAGCGGTGTGATGGCTTTTTCATTTAGATCTTGAATGTCAGCGATAAGATGCACTTGATTCTTTGTCAAAAGGGTGCTTTTTGTATCTGTTTCTTCCTTTTTAAATTTATTTAAATAAACGGTCAGTTTATCAATATAACTTTCTTCATCTATTTTAGTCCTCGCTGGGATTGTTAAAGCAATTAAAACTCCGGCTATAGTGGCATGAACACCAGAGTAGACAAAGGCGATCCAAACACCAGCGAAACCAACAATGGCATAAAATAATGTCCTTCTAATACCTGCAAAGTTAGCAGCAATCAATATGACTAGGCAAATTCCAGCATAGAGTAATTCATTATAATCTATAGATTCAGTATAAAATATGGCAATAACCAGTACAGCACCTAAATCATCGGCAATCGCAAGTGCTGTCAGAAAAATTTTAAGATTAAGCGGAACTCTGTTACCCAACATAGCAAGTAAGCCCAAAGCAAAAGCAATATCTGTGGCCATAGGAATTCCCCAGCCATTGATATATTCTGGGTAATTTATAACAGCGATGGCATAAAATGAAGCCGGCAGTAACATCCCGCCAACTGCAGCTGCTATGGGCAGGGAAGCTTTTTTTATTGAAGACAATTCTCCTCCCATAACTTCCCTTTTTATCTCAAGACCAACCACGAAAAAGAATAAAGCCATCAAGCCATCATTAATCCAATGGTGCAATGATGCTACCATGTCGATCTCACCCCATATAAAGCCAACTTTATAATCATGCCAGATATGGTGGTATGATTCATAAAATGACGAATTAGCCCAAAACATGGCGCCAATTGTGGCTATAATCAACAGAATTCCCCCATAGGCTTCTTCATTAATAAAACGAGAGATCTTAAAAGAACTTAAAGGTTTATTCTCCATAATAGTTTAAATCGGTTTAGGTTATTGAACAAAATAATAAAGTACACTTTATCGATTATTTGTTCATTTACATTGATGTCATTTCAAATATACAAATTATGAAATCACTTGTTGTTAGGATAAAAAAAAAGCCTGTGAAAACACAGGCTTTTTATAACATAAATTGTTTTTCTTAAACGAGCATGGTTACCGGATTCTCAATATACCCTTTCAATGTTTGAAGGAATAAGGCTCCAGTAGCTCCGTCAACTGTTCTATGGTCACAGGCAAGTGTTAGTTTCATGGTATTGCCCACAACTATATTACCTTCTTTTACAACAGGTTTTTGAACGATGGCTCCAACCGATAGAATAGCTGAATTAGGTTGATTGATAATACTGGTAAAATCAGTAATACCGAACATGCCTAAATTTGAAATTGTAAATGTACTTCCATCCATTTCTTCAGGAGTCAACTTTTTGTTTCTTGCTCTTCCGGCATAATCTTTTACCTGACTTCCTATTTGAGTTAGACTTTGTTCGTCAGCAAATTTAAGCACAGGAACCAACAAGCCGTCTTCAACAGCAACGGCAACTCCAATATGAACATGATGGTTTTTTCTGATTTTATCATCAAACCATTGAGAGTTGACTTGTGGATGCTCTTTCAATGCTAAAGCAGTTGCTTTTACAACGATATCGTTGAAAGAAATTTTGGTATCCGGTATTGAATTGTATTGTATTCTGAAAGCAATGGCGTTATCCATGTCAAACTCCACATTCAAATAATAGTGGGGAGCTGTAAATTTTGATTCACCTAACCTTCTTGCGATCACTTTTCGCATTTGTGAATTTGGTATTTCTTCAAAACTTTCCTGACCAGCAGGTACAAATGGCATCTGAGAGCCTGCAGCAGCTCCAGGTGTATAATTTTCGATATCACGTTTGATAATTCTTCCACCTTCGCCGGTTCCCTGTAAATGAGAAAGATTGATATTTTTTTCTGCAGCGAGTTTTTTAGCCAATGGAGAGGCAACGATTCTACCTGTATTTTGAGTCTTAACTACTGCGACAGGCTGTTGGGTAGTTTGCGTCACAGGAGCAGGGCTTGCAGCCGGAGCTACATTCTTCTTTACCTCAGCAACTACAGGCGCAGCAGCTTGAGTTTTTAGACTCTCGGCAAAAGCTGAAACATCTGTTCCTTTTTCTCCAATGATCGCCAAAATGGCATCAACACTTGCAGAATTCCCTTCTTCAACTCCAATATAGAGTAGGGTGCCTTGATGGAATGATTCAAATTCCATGGTTGCCTTATCAGTCTCTATTTCTGCCAGAATATCACCCTCATCTACTGTTTCTCCAACTTTTTTTAACCATTTAGCAACGGTTCCTTCTGTCATGGTATCACTCAATCTGGGCATCGTTATAACTTCCACTCCGGCAGGAGCTTCCACCTGATCAGTAGCAACTGCTGCAACTTCAACCGGGGCTTCTTTCACCTCAGCAGTTTCTGCTGTACCATTTGATTGGTTTAATAAAGCATTAAAGTCTTCTCCTTTTTCACCAATAATCGCCAGAAGGCTGTCAACACTAGCTGTCTCTCCTTCGTGAACGCCAATATGTAATAAAGTTCCTTCATGAAAAGATTCAAATTCCATAGTAGCTTTATCAGTTTCAATTTCAGCAAGGATATCACCCTCTTCGATCTTGTCCCCAACTTTTTTAAGCCATTTAGCCACAACGCCTTCAGTCATTGTATCACTCAATCTCGGCATGGTTATAATTTCAGCCATATATTTATTTCTTTATTGGATAATTAACTTTTTATTCTACTACTACATGTTATAATCTATGTTTGATAAAAGGAAACCCTTTTTCTTCATAAACCATATCATATAATTGCTGTTTCTCAGGGTACGGAGATTCATCGGCAAATTTCTCGCATTCGATCACTTTTTCCTTAATGTCATCATTGATCGCCTGAATCTGTTTGTCACTCAAATATTTTTTCTCTTTGATCACCTCAAGAACTTGCGAAATAGGATCAATTTTTTTGTATTCAGCTACCTCTGCTTTTGTTCTGTATTTTTGGGCATCACTCATAGAATGGCCTCTGTATCTATATGTTTTCATTTCAAGGAAATACGGACCCTTGCCGCTTCTGGCATGTTTAAGGGCTTTGTCCATAGCCTCGGCAACAGCTACCGGATTCATTCCGTCAACTGGTTCTGAAGGCATTTCATAGGCCAGACCTAATTTCCATATATCAGTGTGGTTAGCAGTTCTTGCAACAGAAGTTCCCATGGCATATCCATTGTTCTCAACAATAAAAACTACTGGTAATTTCCAGGCCATCGCCATGTTAAAAGTCTCATGCAGTGACCCTTGTCTTGCTGCACCGTCACCGAAATAAGTAATGGTAACTCCGCCACGTCCAAAGTATTTATCCGCGAAAGCAATTCCTGCTCCCAATGGGATTTGACCCCCTACAATACCGTGACCTCCGTAAAATCCTTTTTCTTTAGAGAAGATATGCATCGACCCACCCATACCCTGGGAAGTACCTGTGACCTTTCCGTATAATTCGGCCATGACTCTTTTTGGATCAACACCCATACCAATTGGCTGTACGTGATTCCTGTATGCTGTGATCATTTTATCTTTTGAAAGATCCATAGAATGCAAAGCACCAGCCAATACAGCTTCTTGTCCGTTGTATAAATGTAAAAAACCCCTTACTTTTTGTTGGATATATACTGCTGCCAGTTTGTCTTCGAATTTTCTCCAAAACAACATGTCTTTGTACCAGTTGATATAGGTTTCTTTTGTTATTTTCTTCATTTGTATTTATAATTTTTACGGAATGGCAAAAATACAACTTTTTTAGATAATTAAATTCTAAAAAAAATGACAAAGTTCATGAATTATTGCGCTTTTTGCAGAGAATTCAGACTATTGTTGATCGTATTAATGGTTTTCCATATTTTTATTTATTATTCTATTGTTCGATATAATCTTCTATCGGATTACAGGAGCACACCAAATGTCTGTCTCCGTAAGCATCATTAACTCTGCGTACCGGAGGCCAATATTTGTGATCAGCAATATAATCAAGCGGAAAAGCAGCTTCTTTTCTCGTATAAGAATAGTCCCAGTTATCCGCTGTAAGCATGGCTTGGGTATGAGGCGCATTCTTGAGAACGCTATCTCCGCCGTCATAGCTGTCAATTTCACTTTTGATCTGGATCAGCGCATCTGCAAATCGATCTATTTCCTGTTTATTTTCACTTTCGGTAGGCTCTATCATTAATGTTCCTGCCACCGGGAAAGAAACGGTAGGCGCATGAAAACCAAAATCCATCAATCTTTTGGCGATGTCAGTCACTTCAATTCCCTTTGCTTTGAACTCTCTAAAATCAACGATCATTTCATGAGCTGCAAATCCCTTTTCACCAGCATATAAAATTTTATAATGTTTTTCCAATCGTGCCTTCAGGTAATTGGCATTTAAAATAGCTATTTCAGTCGACTCAGTTAAGCCACTGCTTCCAAGCATTTTAATATAACTATAAGAAATCAAATCTACCATGGCAGAGCCAAAAGGAGCTGCTGAAATAGCATTGATCGCCTTAGTTCCTCCTGTTTTGATGACAGGATTAGAAGGTAGAAAATCTACCAAATGGGCAGCAACACAAATAGGTCCAACTCCTGGGCCTCCTCCTCCATGAGGGATCGCAAAAGTTTTGTGAAGGTTCAAATGACAGACGTCTGCTCCGATCCTTGCCGGATTGGTAAGCCCCACCTGAGCATTCATGTTTGCACCGTCCATATAAACCTGCCCTCCATATTCGTGAATGATCCTTGTGATTTCTCTGATTTCTGATTCAAAAACACCATGGGTTGACGGATAAGTAACCATTAGTGCAGCGAGGTTGTCTTTATGTAAAATGGCTTTTTCTCTCAGATCATCAAGATCTATATTTCCTGTTTCAGAAGTTTTGGTAACGACCACTTTCATACCGGCCATCACAGCTGAAGCCGGGTTGGTACCATGCGCTGAAGCAGGTATCAGACAAATATTTCTATGACCTTGATCATTTGAGCGGTGAAAAGCCCTGATGACCATTAATCCTGCATATTCTCCTTGTGCGCCTGAATTGGGCTGAAGGGAAGTTCCGGCAAAACCTGTGATTTCATTAAGTTGAGACTCGAGTTCTTTCAGCATTTCATGATATCCCTGGGCTTGATTTACAGGAACATAAGGATGAATGGAATTCCAGTTACTCATACTAAGAGGTAGCATTTCTGTGGCAGCATTCAGCTTCATGGTACATGAACCCAATGAAATCATTGAATCAGCCAGAGAAATGTCCTTTCTTTCGAGTCTTTTGATATATCGCATCATCTCTGTTTCAGAATGATACTTTTTAAATACTTCATGTGTCAGAAATGCTGAAGTACGTTTCAAATCTGAAGGAATTGATAAAGATACAGGGCAATCAGTAATTTTAAAAGAATAAAGATTCTCAGCATGCGCTAAAATGTCTATGATCTGCTCAATATCAGCTTCTGTAGTCGTTTCATTGATCGCTATGCTAATTGTATTTTGGTCTATATAGGTAAAGTTTACTTCTTGTTCTTCAGCAAGATGCTTTAATTTATCACTATTGGAAACCTTTATTTTTAGTGTATCGAAAAAAGCACTATTCTGCTGTTCTAAGCCTAGTTTGAGTAAGGCCTGATCAAGAATATTGGCCAATGAATGAATTTGTCTGGCAATGTATTTGATGCCTTCTCCTCCGTGATAAACCGCATACATACCGGCCATTATGGCAAGAAGGGCTTGGGCTGTACAGATATTTGACGTGGCTCTTTCTCTTTTGATATGTTGTTCCCTGGTCTGTAAGGCCATTCTGAGGGCTCTGTTATCATCAGCATCTATTGTGACGCCAATGATCCTGCCAGGGATCAAGCGTTTGTATGCTTCATGGGTTGCAAAAAAAGCAGCATGAGGACCTCCAAATCCAAGGGGTATGCCAAAACGCTGCGTAGTTCCTACGGCAACATCGGCACCCATTTCTCCGGGAGATTTTAAGATAGCCAGACTCAGAATGTCAGCAGCTACGACAACTTTCACCTCTTTTTCGTGTGCTTCTGTGATAAAAGAAGTGTAGTCAAAGATCATTCCGTCCTTTGCCGGATATTGTAATATACTACCATAGAAATCTTCATCAAGCGTTATTTCTCTGTGATCACCATGTACCAATTCAATGCCTAATGGCTCAGCTCTTGTGATTAAAATATCCTTGGTTTGAGGTAAAATATCAACTGAAATAAAAAACTTATTTGCTCCGTTTTTTTTCTGATTTCTTGTTCTTCCGTTCCATAACATAATCATGGCCTCTGCAGCAGCTGTCCCTTCATCAAGTAAAGATGAATTCGCTAGAGGCAATCCTGTAAGGTCAGAAATCACGGTTTGAAAATTCAGCAAGGCTTCTAATCTTCCCTGAGAGATTTCTGCCTGATAGGGCGTGTAGGAAGTATACCAGCTAGGGTTTTCAAAAATATTTCTTTGGATTACAGCTGGAAGGGTCGTAGGATGATAACCCAGACCGATATATGATTTGTATTGTTTGTTTTTACTACCTAATTTCTGAATATGAGAAGCGAATTCATTTTCACTCATGGCTTCAGGTAAATTCAAAACATTCTTTAATCGAATATCATTAGGTATTGTATTATAAATCAATTCATCAATGGAGCTTACTCCAATAGTGTCTAACATCTCAGACACTTCATTCTGGCCTGGCCCAAGATGACGTAAAACAAAAGAATCTGTTCGCATAATAATTGTTTATTTAAAGGAACACAAAAGTACTTAATTTTGATGAAATCAATTCGCTTTTGAAAACGATATAATAGTGAAAAAATTAATTATTTTTATAATTCATAATTTAGCTAATGCAGGTACTGAAACGGAGCTTTGAATTTTATGTTTTTGGAAATATTCACGTAGCTGTGGCAGCCTATTGTTTGACTAAGATTTCCTTGCTGCTATTTGATATCAATAACCAGCCTCTGGCTAATTTTGTTTTCTTTTCTACGGTATTGTCTTATAATTTTATACGCCTGTTCCAAGTAGATAGGCTCAATAGTATGATGGCCATTTGGATCAGAGCCAACAAAAGAGCGCTGATCGTTTTGAATAGTTTTGCTTTTTTAGGCTGTGGATACTACCTTTTGAATTTCAAACTTGTTGAAATTTTTGTATTGTTTCCTTTTGTACTGGCAACCCTTTTTTACGTTTTCCCTTTTAAAAATAAGATTGCCGGTTTAAGAAATGTACCTGGTTTAAAGCTTTTTTTGATTTCGATCACCTGGGCAGGCCTCACTTTATACCTGCCTTTATTTTCCGCTGAATTTCAAAATTCTGAACAGTTATATACCTCGATGACACAACGGTTTCTTTTCATTTTTGCCATTACCATACCTTTTGATATACGTGATGCTCAGTTTGATTTGCCAGGATTAAATACGATACCTCAGGTCTTGGGTGTAAACAAATCTAAAATGATTGCGATTGCAGCGCTTCTTATCGCAGTGGTATTGGATACAAGGATTGCTTATGAAGATCCAAATTACCTTTGGATCAACCTTTTTATAATGGGCTTGTCAATGATGATGATTGCTTTTTCAGGCCCTCAGCGGCGTCGATTTTATACAGCTTTTTGGATCGAAGCGCTACCTGTTTTATGGTATTTACTTTACCTGGTCTTTATCAAATAATGTATTTTCCAACACCATGATATCTGCATTATTCTTTTTCCAGTTAGCAGTGATAGCAGGAGGGACAGGTGTAAATACATAAGTGAATGCGCTCAAAATGATATCTGTATCACCGTCAAGATCAACATCTCCTATATCAAGTAGAAACCACCTGCTCAAGTTTGCCTCGTCAAAGGTATGGGTTTGAAACTCATAGGAAGCCGCATTTAAGTTCTCCAGATAAACCATCGAATAGTCGGGATTGTTTTCATAATCCGGAAAGGTTGATATGATCGCGAAATCAATATCTCCATCCTGGTCAAAATCATTCGATACAAACCTTGTGGCGCCATAAAGAGGGTAAAAATAGCTCTCTGTAAATTGATTATTACCATCATTCAAATGGATTCTTAAGCCATGGTATGGTTTGTGAACATAGGTTTTGTCCGCATTGTCGCCGTTAACTGTAATTATATCATCATCTCCATCTCCGTCGTAATCAAGTAATTCAAACCAGCTGCTGCCATAGATTGGACTGAACCTGATGACTTTGTCACTTCTGAAAGTTAAGTTATCTTTCTGGTATAAAATAGTAATGCTTTCATCGCCCTGTGAGGTAATCGTAACAATATCAAGTTTACCATCACCATCCATATCTTTAGCAATTGAGCGTATGGTGCCAGGTTGAGATAATAAGGTTTTTTTAGAATAAGTTCCTTGCTCATTGATATAAAGAAGGGACAGCTCTCCGGTAAGATAACCAAATTCACTGACTACCATTTCTTCAAATCCGTTATTGTTTAAATCGACCACCAAATTGTTGACCGGCCTATGCAACGTATCGGGAATTGTAACATAGCCGTCTTTATAAGCAGCGATAATCCTACCCGTTGACAATTCTGAAGGGTCCAAAATTCCAATATCTGTGATATAGGAAACGGTGTCTTTTTCTATATAATCTACAACGGCATTTTGAGCCGTATGAATTGTTGAGGTTTTACCTGAATTGAACTTGTGTTCCTTTATCTTTCCAGAAATATCTCCCGTCCAGATTTTGTTTCCATCGGCTACATATTTAAGAAAAGTAAAGTAAGAGCCAGGTGTTTCATCTATGGTAAAGGCTCTTGATTTAAATCTTGTTTGCTTTTGCAAAGTTTCAGGATACGCAATTGGCTGAAGACTGTCTGGAGCTATATTCAAAATATACTCCTTTAAAATATTCCAATCCTGATCATTCATTATCGGCATATAGGGGTAGATACCTGAATTATGGATAATCTCCATTTCTTCAAATTGCAAACCGTCATATGGTTTAAAGTTCCCATCCTTAATACCCATCCTGGCTGCCATTTCAGGGAGAATCGCATTGACCCAATATTCTTTTGGGAGGTCATTGATATCTGGAGCAATATGGCATCTGGCGCAGTGCATATCGTATATTTCTGCCCCTTTTTCAACTTTGTTTTGATTTTCAACTTTACTACAGGAGGTTAGTAATAAAAAAAACAAAGCGACAATGGTTAAAATCTTTAATTCCATGATCGCTTTATTTATATGTTGAAAATTCATTATTTCCTTAAAGATCTCTTATCAGATTTCCGGGATTTATGAAAAGTATTTTGACATTTTTTCTCTTTCTTCATCAGCAAGTTGAGAGTCAATCAAGATTCTTCCACTATGCTCATCAGTAATGATTTTTTTTCTGGTAGCAATTTCTACCTGACGTTGAGGTGGAATCGTGAAGAATGAGCCACCTGAAGCACCTCTTTCAATAGTCACTACAGCCAAACCGTTTCTAACATTTGATCTGATCTTATGATAAGCCTTTAATAATCTTTCGTCTATCATTTTACCGTATTCCTCAGATTTTTTATGAAGTAGGTTTTCTTCCTTTACAGTTTCTTCAAGAATAGAATTCAACTCATCCTGTTTGTGTTTAAGATGGGTTGTCTTTTCATCCATTTTTTCCTTGGCAGCAGAAATGATTTCATTTTTAGCAGCAATTTTAACTTCGAATTCACGAATGTGTTTTTCTGCTAATTGCATCTCAAGATCCTGGTATTCAATTTCTTTCGAAATAGAATCAAATTCCCTGTTGTTTCTTACGTTCTTTTGCTGTTCCAGGTATTTTTTAGATAATGTTTTGGCTTCCTCAATATTGTTCTTCTTATTGGCAATACCAGTTTCCAGATTTTCAATGTCAGTACTAAAATTATTCAGTCTGGTTTGTAAACCTTCTATTTCATCTTCAAGGTCCTTCACTTCCAAAGGCAATTCCCCTCTGGTATTTTTGATCTCATCAATTCTAGAATCAATAAGTTGTAAATCATACAACGCTCTTAATTTTTCTTCAACGGTAACCTCTTTCTTTTTTGTCATCTCTAAAAATAGTTGATCGGATTTGTATTGTTTTTCGCTAAAATCACCCTGCTTTTCGGCAGAGCAGGTGCAAAATTAGTGATTTTTTT
>CAJQNF010000047.1 GCA_905479625.1 uncultured Flavobacteriaceae bacterium
TTTCCTGACTTTTATCCTTCTCATTACCAGTTTAACTATTACGTCACAGAAAGCTAACCATAGCCCTAAAGACTCCCTGTCAACATCATGGGATGTGTCAACACCGGCACTTCCTTTTAAAGAAGTTACTATCAGTACAGACGAAGGTACTTGGATGAGTGTGGATATAAGTCCTGACGGATCTACTTTAGTTTTTGATTTACTTGGCGACATATACACCATACCTGTTTCAGGCGGTAATGCAACCTTGATAAGAGGCGGCCATGCCTTTGAAGTTCAGCCTAGATTTAGCCCCGATGGCTCGCAAATAAGTTTTACTAGTGACGCAGGAGGAGGTGATAATATCTGGGTAATGTCAGTCAACGGAAGTGATGCGAAACAAATTACCAAAGAAGATTATACACTGGTCAATAACGCGGTTTGGTCAAATGATGGTAATTATCTGTTTTGCAAAAAGCATTTAACCTCACAACGCTCACTTGGTGCCGGTGAAATCTGGATGTATCATAAATCTGGAGGCAAGGGTATTCAATTGACTAAAAAGAAAAACGAACAACAGGATGTTGGCGAACCTTGGCCATCCCCCGATGGAAAATATGTATATTATAGTGAAGATGTATATCCAGGAGGTTATTTCCAGTATAATAAAGATCCTAATAGCCAAATTTATGTGATCAATCGCTATAACCTAAAAGACGGAAAAACAGAACGGGTTACAGGAGGACCAGGTGGAGCTATTCGCCCCGTAATCTCACATCAAGGCAATACTTTGGCTTTTGTAAGAAGGGTAAGAGAGAAATCTGTTCTATTTCTACATGATCTTTCAAGTGGACGAGAATGGCCCATTTATGACCAACTTAGTAAAGATCAACAAGAGACTTGGGCGGTGTTTGGACCATACACAGGGTTTAATTTCACTCCCGATGACAAACACATCATTATCTGGGCACAGGGAAAAATAAAAAAAATTGATATTAATTCCTTAGAAGTAGCTGAGATCCCATTCAAAGTAAGCGCCAGCCATAAGATTGTCAATGCGCTCAAATTTAAAAATAAAGCTTTCGAAGATACTTTTTCAGCCAAGGCCATTCGCAATGCAGTCACGTCTCCGGATGGTAAGACTTTGGTCTTTAATGCTGCCGGATTTTTATATAGCAAAAAGCTTCCTGACGGAACTCCAAAAAGATTGACCGATGGCACTGATTTAGAATTTGAACCCACTTTTTCCAAAGACGGAAAATATCTGGCATTTGTTACCTGGAGTGACGACAATATGGGAAGTATCCATAGGATTGATATGGCCTCTAAAGGAAAACCTGTAAAACTTTCACAGGAAAAAGCAATTTACAGGGAACCTTCTTTTTCACCTAAAGATCATAACATGTTGGTATTTCGAAAAGAACAAGGCAATCAAGATCAGGGTTTTGTCAATACCAAAAAACATGGAATTTACACCCTCAATTACAGTTCTTCTAAAAAGTCAGGTGGCATCGCTAAGGAATCATTTATCACTGAAGATGGTCAATTTCCAAGTTTTAACAGGGATGCGACCAGGATCTATTATCAATCAGGAGGTTATCTTTTTGGAGAATTAACAAAAACTTTAAAATCAGTTGACTTATCAGGCAATGAATCTCGTGATATCGTAACCTCAAAATATGGTCAAAGAATTATCCCGAGTCCGGATGATCAATGGGTTGCCTTTTCGAACCTGTATCAGGTCTATATTGCACCCTTGCCCACCGCCGGAAAAACCGTTGAATTAGATGGTAAATCTACAAGTGTTCCTGTTGCTCAATTCACAAAAGATGCTGGGGTAAATTTACATTGGTCTTCAGATAGTAAAAGACTCAACTGGACCCTTGGAGATCAGTATTTCAGCAATGCCCTTGATCAAAGATTTCTCTTTATGAAAGGAGCTCCAAAAGAAGCTCCGGCCATTGATAGTTTGGGGATCGGCATTAATTTAAACCTAACATCGGATAAACCTGAAGGTATCATCGCCCTGAGCGGGGCCCACATTATTACGATGAATGGTGATCAAGTCATAGAAAATGGTACGATAGTGATCAAGGACAATAAAATTCTGAGTTTAGGTAAAAGTTCGGAAGTTGAGATTCCTTCAAAGGCAAAAATTATTGATGTTCAAGGTAAAACCATTATGCCTGGTTTTATAGATGTCCATGCTCATTTGGGGCATTTCCGCTACGGTATTGCCTCGCAGAAACGCTGGCATTATTATGCTAACCTTGCATATGGAGTTACGGCAACTCATGACCCTTCAGCAAATACTGAAATGGTTTTTTCATTGTCAGAAATGGTTAAATCAGGAAGTATGATCGGTCCAAGAATATATTCAACCGGAGTCATTTTATATGGAGCTGATGGTGATTTTAAAGCCTCCGTAAATAACCTTAAAGATGCGCAATCGGCTGTTAGAAGAACAAAGGCTTTTGGTGCTTTTTCAGTAAAAAGCTATAACCAGCCTCGAAGAGATCAAAGACAACAAATCATAAAAGCCTCCTCTGACCAACAAATTGAAGTAGTCCCTGAAGGAGGCTCTACTTTTTTCCATAACATGTCAATGATCTTAGACGGACATACCAGTATTGAGCACAATATTCCAATAGCTACATTACATGATGACGTTGTTCAGTTATGGTCGGCGAGTCAAACAAGTTATACACCCACTTTGATCGTGAATTACGGGGGTCTCAATGGCGAATATTATTATTATCAGGAAAATAATGTGTGGGAAAACAAAAAACTTCTTAAATATACACCAAGAAGCATCATCGATTCACGCTCCAGGCATAGAACCATGATTCCTATAAAAGAATATGAAAACGGACATATCCTTGTTTCACAAAGTGCTAAAACTCTTGCTGACGGCGGCGTAAAAGTGAATCTTGGTGCTCACGGACAGTTGCAAGGTCTTGGTGTTCATTGGGAGCTTTGGATGCTTTCACAAGGAGGCATGAGCAATATGGAAGCTTTGCGATCAGGAACCATTAACGGTGCCGAATATCTTGGTATGGAAGATCAAATAGGCTCTTTGGAAGAAGGTAAATTAGCCGATCTTATTGTGTTGGACAAAAACCCTCTTGAGGATATTAAAAATTCTGACTCTGTGATCTATACTGTGATCAATGGAAGAATTTATGATACATCCACCATGAATGAAGTTGGTAATTATGATACCCCTAGAGGTCAGTTTTACTGGGAAAAAGACCAATATGCTCCAGCCTTTGACTGGCATGGTCAAACACTGCCAAAATGCTCATGTGAAATTGGACATCAATAACTGTCGAAATATGCTAATAGATTATGACACTTGATTTATCATTTATACGCGCACAATTCCCTGCCTTTTCGGAACCTTCCCTTCAAGGCTGGGCTTTTTTTGAAAATGCCGGAGGCTCTTATCCTTGTATTCAGGTCGTCAATCGCCTG
The DNA here is from genome assembly GCA_905479625.1 of uncultured Flavobacteriaceae bacterium. GTDB lineage: Bacteria > Bacteroidota > Bacteroidia > Flavobacteriales > Flavobacteriaceae > Lutimonas. The sequence continues at coordinate 3,454 of CAJQNF010000047.1, forward strand.
ACCGACTTTTATATGAAAAATAAGGTGCAGGTAAACTATCCTTATCCGGCTTCTATGCTCGCCGGAAAATTAATGGAAGCTTCTTACAAAAGAATGGCTGATTACTTGAATGTTGATGAGTCAGAGATTCACTTTGGTCCGTCAACTACACAAAATATCTATGTGTTGGCAAATGCCATGAGACCGATGTGGGAAGATGGTGATGAGATCATTGTTTCCTGTCAGGATCACGAGGCCAATGCCGGGGCATGGAGACGATTAGCAGATCGGGGAATAAAAATTATAGAATGGCACGTTCATCCGGAAACGGGTCTTTTGAGCCTGGATGAACTGGACGCATTGTTTTCTGATCGAACCAAGATGGTCGCTTACCCTCATTGTTCAAATATCATTGGTCATATAAATCCTGTGAAAGTAATTAGTCAAAAAGCTAAGCTTCATGGAGCTCTTTCAGTAGTAGATGGCGTAGGCTATGCCCCTCATGGTTTTCCGGACCTAAAAGATCTTGGGGCAGATATCTATCTTTTTTCTTTGTATAAAACTTTTGGTCCTCATTTGGGTTTGATGTATGTTGACAACGCCTTGATCGAGAAGTTGGAAAATCAGTCTCATTTTTTTAAAGAAGGAATTACCCGAAGCATATTAACACCTGCAGGACCGGATCATGCGCAAATTGCAGCTGCCAGTGGCATATTGGATTATTTTGATTTGGTTTATAAGCATCATTTTGATCAAGAAGCCACTCCTTATCAAAGAAACAACGCAATAAATAACTTATTTCAGGAACACGAAAAAGCGCTTTTACAGCGCCTGCTTGACTTTCTAAGATCTCGTGATGACATTCAAATCGTTGGCCCCGATAACACTGAAAACAGGGCGCCCATTGTTTCAATTATCCCACTTAAGAAAAATATTAAAAAAGTATATTCAACCCTGATTGAGCAAAAATTAATGTTGGGTATGAGTAATTTTTATGCGGTTCGCCCGCTCATCGATATGGATATTCCGAGACAACCCGGGGTATTGAGGATTTCCTTTTTGCATTATACCAGTATGGAGGAAATGAATCAGTTGATAGAGGGCTTAAAAGTTGCATTGTAACTGATGAATGACCCGTCATCAATATAAACTATGTTGAATTGCACTCCTTTTAGCCCAGCTGTTATTATAATTTCCCTGCTTTGATTTGCTTATCGGCATAATCAACAGCTCTTGCTGTCAGGGCCAAATACGTAATACTTGGATTTTGAGTTCCTGAACTTGTCATACAAGCGCCGTCAGTAACAAATACATTTGGCACATCATGC